>CANRHK010000136.1 GCA_947630395.1 uncultured Oscillospiraceae bacterium | reverse complement strand
AACGCATCTTTGTTTGTCAGGGAGGGTCTGGGGTTCCTGCTGACCTTTGACCATTTGATTGATACGAGTCCGGGAAGTGGACTTGTGTTCCGACCGCTTTCACCGAAATTGGAGGCAAAGATGTACTTGATTTGGAGAAAGTATCAGGCTTTTACACCTATTGCGGAACGTCTGCTCGCGGAATTGAAAGATAGGTTTGCCTGAGTTCTGATGGTTTCAGGTTTCCATCCTGCTGTCGAATCCTTCATGTGATTATATTGGTATCTTTGGGGTGAATTTCAAGAACAAATGCTCCCGCATAAGCCAGTCAAAATAAAGCGCCCGTCTTCGATACAGCTGACACGTTCCAGCCGCCGGAAACGGGCGTTTTGTCTTATATTTTGGATTTCCGATTACCGCCGCACCGCTGATGTTGTCATACTTTATGCAGTGTCGCCAGTTACTATCCCGTCAAATTACGTCAGCCAGAGCCGCCGCCTTTTTGCAACCGTCGGTCTTATCAATTTCACCGGCGTTCAGCACACCGGGAATCAGGACTTCACCCACCATTTTCCACTTATTCAAAGCGCACATACGCTCCATCGGAATGCGGACACCGTCCATAACTGACATATCCTCTTCCTCGCAACAGGTGATCAGAGCGCATTCCTTGCCGGAAATATCTTTGCCGCCCACGACCAGAGAGAAAATACGGTTGATAACGCCTTTAATCTGCGCCGGAATGGAATACCAATAGACGGGTGTGGTGAACACGATCACGTCAGATTCCAGAATAGCCGGGGCAATCGTATTGAAATCATCGTCAAAGGTGCAGGCTTTTCCGGTGGAGTAGCAGGTTTCACAGGCGTGGCAGCCGCCTACTTTTTTGAACGCCGCATCGAAACGCGTCAGGCGCTGCAGAAGGGGTTGGAGATATAATATATTCTCTGAAATGGCCCCGCTGATAGCTCAGCCGGACGTAGCTCATCTGTAAACAGTAGTCAAACCAGCCTCTAAATTTTAGAACATTTCAAGCATAAAACCCGCCGAAAGCTTATGCTTTCTGGCGGGTTTTGGTACGCCCGACTGGACTCGAACCAGCGGCCTTTAGAGTCGGAGTCTAACGCTCTATCCATCTGAGCTACGGGCGCGTATCTATCTTCTATTTTTCAATGCCAAAGTAGTATAGCAGATATTCTCCCGTTTGTAAAGAAGTATTTTGAAAAAATACAGACCAAAAATGCCGGGCAAAAAGATTGTTAAAATAGTTGACAACTTCAGTTGACAAGCCAACTTTGTTGTAGTAATATAGAGTGAATTTATTTTGACCCCGGAGGCCTATTATATATAATGAAGAAACAAAACGTGTCTGACGCCGTCATCCGGCGTCTCCCCCGTTACTACCGCTACCTCCACGACCTGCACAGGAAGGGGATTGTGCGGATCTCCTCCAGCTCCCTGGGCGAGAAAATGGGGATTACCGCCTCTCAGATCCGCCAGGATCTCAGCTGCTTCGGCGAGTTCGGGCAGCAGGGTTACGGTTACAACGTGGAAGAGCTCCGTGCGGAGATCGGCCATATCCTGGGCGTTGACCGTCAGCACCGCGTCATCGTTGTCGGCGCGGGCAATCTGGGCCGGGCGCTTATCAACAACTTCCGCTTCCACGATTCCGGTTTCCTTCTGGAGGCCGCCTTTGACGTCTCCCCTAACCTCATTGGCACCGAGGTAGGCGGCGTCCCCGTGCTGAATATGACGGAGCTGGAGCGGTTTATCCCGGAGCACCGCCCTGACGTGGCTGTCCTCACCGTGCCCCAGGCCGTCGCTCAGAGCACTGCCAACCGCCTTATCGATCTGGGCGTCCGGGGCTTCTGGAACTTCACCAATGTGGAGCTCACCAGTACCGTGGAGAACGTCCGCTTCGAGGACGTCCACTTTGCCGACAGCCTTCTCACCCTCAGCTACCGCATCACCGCCCGGTAATTTCCCGCCCGCTCCGCACCACCTCCCGCCTCCCGCATATGATGAACTGAGGCGCTTGACCGCCTCACATCTCACAGGAGGTAATTGCTTTATGTGGAATAACAACGGTTTTGGCGGCGGGTGCTGCTGGATCATCATCCTGATCATCATCCTCTGCTGCTGCTGTGGCGGCAACGGCAACGGCTACGGCTGCGGCTGCGGCAATGGCTGCGGCAACAACAACTGCGGCTGCAATGACGGCTGCTGCTGAGTTTTCTCCAAAGGGTCCCTGCGCCGGGCGCGGGGGCCCTTTCTGTCTGTCCGGGCATCTCTCCGTGCGTCCGGTCTCCCGCGGCGGCCTCCGGCGCACAAATTGTTTTCCGCGGGCGTACATAAAAAGTTTTCCTCGGAAGCTCAAAATGTACTTGACATAACTATCTCGCAGAGGTACTATATATATGCTCGTTTATGAGTGAGCAACACAATATCTTGTGTTTCAGGCATCGCCGGACGCAAACAGCCGGCATGATTCCTAAAAATAGAAATTTTACTGAGGAGAACGGAAGAATGGCCATTGAAAAATTGAAGAAACGGGACGGGCGCCTGGTCGCCTTTGACAAGAGGAAAATTTCCGGCGCTATCTCCAAGGCCTTTGAGGCCACCTACAAGCCCGGTCAGACCGACGTGGCCGACGCCCTGACCGACGAGGTGGTCTCCCTTCTGGAGGCGGAGGGCGCCGCCACGCCGGATGTGGAGCACATCCAGGATATCGTGGAGCGGGTGCTGATGGACAAGGGCTACGTCCAGACCGCCAAGGCCTACATCCTCTACCGCAATGAGCGCAGCCGCGTCCGGGAGATGAACACCCGGCTGATGAAGACCTATGAGGATATCACCTTCTCCGACGCGGTGGACTCCGACGTGAAGCGGGAGAACGCCAACATCAACGGCGACACCGCCATGGGGGCCATGCTGAAGTACGGCAGCGAGGGCGCCAAGCAGTTCTACCAGATGTTTGTGCTCAAGCCCGAGCACGCCAAGGCCCATCAGGAGGGCGATATCCACATCCACGACCTGGACTTCTACACCCTCACCACCACCTGCTGCCAGATTGACATCAAGAAGCTGTTCAAGGGCGGCTTCTCCACCGGCCACGGCTATCTGCGGGAACCCAACGACATCTCCTCTTACGCCGCCCTGGCCTGCATTGCCATCCAGTCCAACCAGAACGACCAGCACGGCGGACAGGCCATTGTCAACTTCGACTACGGCATGGCCGACGGCGTGGCCAAGTCCTTCAAGCGTTACTATACCCGGAATCTGGCCAAGGCCCTGGCGCTGTGGCGCGACATGGAGGACCACGATATCGCGGACCCGGAGGACGATCTGAAAGCCCTGCGGGAGAAGATTGAGGCGGAGACCGGCCTCTATCCCCGGCTGGAGACCTGTCAGCCCTACCTGGATGTGGAGTTGCCCTATCTGGTGGAGAAGTACGGCGACCGGGAGCAGATGGAGAAGGCCCAGAAGCTGGCCGTCCACTATGCCGAGAAGGAGACGGAGCGGGCCACCTACCAGGCCATGGAGGCGTTCATCCACAACCTGAACACCATGCACAGTCGGGCCGGCGCACAGACGCCCTTCTCCTCCATCAACTACGGCATGGACACCAGCCCCGAGGGGCGCATGGTTATGCGGAATGTGATGCTGGCCACCGAGGCAGGCCTTGGCAATGGGGAGACCCCCATCTTCCCCATCCAGATCTTCCGGGTCAAGGAGGGCGTCAACTACAACCCCGGCGAGCCCAACTATGACCTCTTCAAGCTGGCCTGCCGCTGCTCCGCCAAGCGGCTGTTCCCCAACTTCGCCTTTATTGACGCCCCCTTTAATCTCCAATACTACGACCCCGAGCGGCCTGAAACGGAGATCGCCTACATGGGCTGCCGCACCCGTGTCATCAGCAACGTCTACGACCCCTCCCGCCAGCAGTGCAACCAGCGGGGCAACCTGAGCTTCACCTCCATCAACCTGCCCCGCATTGCCATCAAGGCCAAGGGCGATCTGGATGTGTTCTTCGACGATTTGGATCGGAAGATGGATCTCTGCATCGACCAGCTGCTGGAGCGGTTTGAGATCCAGTGTCGGAAGCACGTCTATAACTTCCCCTTCCTGATGGGGCAGGGCGTGTGGCTGGACAGCGAGAAGCTCCAGTGGAACGACGAGGTTCGGGAGGTTCTGAAGCACGGCACTCTCTCTGTGGGCTTCATCGGCCTGGCGGAGGCCCTGGTGGCCCTCACCGGCCAGCACCACGGCCAGAGTGAGCGCAGCCAGCGGCTGGGCCTGGAGATCATTGCCCGCATGCGGGCCCGCATGGACGCGGAGAGCCAGAAGACGGGGCTGAATTTCTCCCTGCTGGCCACCCCGGCGGAGGGGCTTTCGGGCCGGTTCGTACGGATTGACAAGAAGAAGTTCGGCGTCATCCCCGGCGTCACGGACAGGGAGTACTATACCAACAGCTTCCACATCCCGGTGTACTTCCCCATCAGCGCCTTTGAGAAGATCAAGCTGGAAGCACCCTATCATGCGCTGACCAATGCGGGCCACATCAGCTATGTGGAGATGGACGGCGATCCGTTGAAGAACTTGGACGCCTTTGAGAAGGTGGTCCGCTGCATGAAGGAGTCCGGCATCGGCTACGGCAGCGTGAACCACCCGGTGGATCGGGACCCGGTCTGCGGGTACACTGGCATCATTGACGATGAGTGTCCGGGCTGCGGCCGTCATGAGGGCGAGGGCGGCATCGGCTTTGAACGGATCCGCCGGATCACCGGCTATCTGGTGGGCACCATGGACCGCTGGAACGACGCCAAGACCGCTGAGGAGAGGGATCGCGTAAAACACGGCATTTGATTTTGGAGGGGGCGGAGGCCCCCTCCCTCTCTTGGGGGCCGCGCCCCCAGGCCCCGGGGATGTGGGGCTGCCCGCCCCACGCCCTGGGGTACTTTTTGCTCGTGCAAAAAGTACCCAAAAACACGCGCAAGGGGCTGGCGCCCCTTACGTATCCCTAATGGTTTGATTATTTTTGCGCTCGTCCTGTAGTCTGTCCTGTCTAAACCGCGCTGCTGTCCGTGTATGAGGCGAAGCGGCTGTTTTAGGGCTGTTGTACGGACATATCTATGCGGCGCCCAGTCGCCTTTGGCGACCTTCGCTCAACTTCGTTGTACGTTTTTTAGCAAACTGCTCACCGTCGCTCCGTTCCACTCCGCGAGGGATGGATGCTGCGTGACGGGTGCATAACGAAACAGGTTTCTTTCGCGGAGTGGAACGGAGCGACAGGAGGCAGTTGGCCAAAGCAAAAAACAACCAGCGCACCCAATCCACCCCGCCCCAGCGCATCCATCCGAGCAAGAACATATTCGGGTAGCCGCTTCGCCTCCTATACGGACGGAAAATAGGTAGACCAAGCAGACCGGCAGGACAGCGCAAAACAAATCAAAACATTGGGGTTCTCAGGGGGGAACCCCCTGAGTGCCCTTTTGCCTACTTTTCCGGCAAGGGAAAAGTAGGCCAGGGTGTGGGGCCGGGGAGGCCCCATTTCCCCCGTTTTCCCTGGCAGGGAAAAAAGCGGTCAGGGGATTGCTTTGAGAGAATCCAATGTTTCGACAATCCGCTTTTTCAAAGCGGCGGGCAGCGCCAGCCGCTCTATCTCCCCCCCATTGGGGGCCACCCGGTTTCGAACGCCAAAGAACACCCCATCCAAAAAAACCGACGAGCAGTGCCACTCCCCACGGAGACACAGCAGTACACTCAGTGCCCCCGACGACAGCGCCGGGGCCACATAGGGCTTGTACCCCAGCTCCCGCAGCGCCAGGTTGGCGTGCTTCGTTTGCTCCGTCAGCTCACGGGAGAGTGCGTCGTCGTAGCGGCCAATGGAATTGGCCACCACCAGCCCCTCGCCGTGGGGGCCGAAGGTCCTCCCGCCGGTGAGGAAATCCCCAAAGCGCGGGTCCTTTTTGGCGTAGTACGCCGCCCGGGCGTTCATGACCCCCAGGCCGAAGCCCCGCACCTGGTGCGGGAAGAGCCCCCGGTAGTCCAGGACGCCGTCCTCATTTTGATTGCTCTCCAGCAGCACCGCCCGGCACAGCGGGTCGATGGGGTCGCTGACCACGCAGAACAGGCCCTTGTAGCCCTTCTCCCGGGCCATTCTGGCGTAGCTGGCCGCCAGGGGGCGGTTGCGCTCATATTGGGCCATACGCACGTCCCCGCTCTTCACGTCCGTGTCCGGCACGAACCGGGAGGCACAGAACAGGAACACGTCGCAGTCGAAGATGTGGTCCACATCCACGACCTCCACCGGGGGGAAGGCGGTGTAGTCCCCGGGGACGCCAATCTGGTTCAGCTCAAACTCCCAGCGGTCCGCCACGCCGGGGCGTACGTCGCAGATGCCGATGGCGGAGAGCACGTCCCCGCCCAGCAGGCGGAGGCCCATCGCCAGGGTGGCCCCCACATCCCCCAGGGCCAGCAGGTGGAGGCGCAGCCTGTGCCGCCCGGCGGGCGGCATCAGCAGCTCATCCCAGCGGGGGTGGGCGGCGTTGACTGCCCGGACGCGGCCCTGGCCGATGGCGGTCAGGAGGTCCGCCGGGACATTTGGCGCGGCGGATCCGCTGGCGTCCAGGGTGTCTATGCCCTCCCGGGCGGTGAGGTCCGCCGGGGTGGAGACCGCGAAGGTCTCCCGGCCCGTCAGGGGCGGGCGGCGGAAAAGGTAGAGGATTTCCCCTGCCTCCGGCAGGGAGGGGAGGGGTTCCAGTTTTTCATAGGGGAGGGGGGCCTCTGAACAGAGGGTATGGTTTTTATAATAATAGTAATTCATCGTTTTATCCTGTTTTATGAAGATTGTCCCTGCCGGGACGGGGGATGTGGGGGCTTCCC
>CANRHK010000135.1 GCA_947630395.1 uncultured Oscillospiraceae bacterium | reverse complement strand
GCGCGGACATCGTGGTCCACTCCGCCACCAAGTTCATCGGCGGCCACGGCACCACCCTGGGCGGCGTCATCGTGGACGGCGGCACCTTCGACTGGGGCGCCTCCGGCCGCTATCCCAACCTGGCCGCCCCCAACCCCAGCTACCACGGCGTCACCTTCACCGAGACCGCCGGCCCCGCCGCCTTCGCCACCTACATCCGCGCCATTCTCCTGCGTGACACCGGCGCCTGCATCTCCCCCTTCAACGCCTTCCTGCTGCTCCAGGGTGTGGAGACCCTGTCCCTCCGCCTGGACCGCCATGCGGAGAACACCAAAAAGGTCGTCGAGTACCTGGCCAACCACCCCCAGGTGGAGCACGTGAACCACCCCAGCCTGCCGGACCACCCGGACCACGAGCTGTACAAGAAGTACTTCCCCAACGGCGGCGCGTCCATCTTCACCTTCGAGATCAAGGGCGGCGTGGCCGAGGCCCACAAGTTCATCGACAACCTGGAGATCTTCTCCCTGCTGGCCAATGTGGCGGACGTGAAGAGCCTGGTGATCCACCCGGCCACCACCACCCACTCCCAGCTGACGGAGGAGGAGCTGCTGGACCAGGGCATCAAGCCCAACACCATCCGCCTCTCCATCGGCACCGAGCACATCGACGATATCATCGCCGACCTGGAGAAGGGCTTTGCCGCCGTCCGCGGATAAGCCGCTGAACCCGCATCATCTGAAAAACCGGGAACCGCAAAACAGCGGTTCCCGGTTTTTGGCTTTGGAAGTCGATAAAACCCGGCCCTCCTGCTATTGAAGGGCCGGGGGTTCGATGTGTTTATTTGTGCAGCAGGGGGGAGAGGGGCTTGTAGATCAGGAAGGCCAGGGCGGTGTCCAGCAGGCCCTTGAGGATGGTGAAGGGCATGTTGAAGATGGTCAGGCAGCCCAGCAGACTGCCCACGGAGGGCAGAATCTCCTGATACGCCGCCACGATATCGTCCAGCTTCATGAATTTCATGTAGATGGGATAGGTGACGAAATAGTTCAGGGGAATGGACAGCACACCCGTGCAGATCGCTCCCACAAGGGCGGCCGCCAGGGCCCCGCCACGGGTCTTTCTGGCCTTGTAGATGAGGCCGGTGGGCACCACGAAGAAGACGCCCAGCAGGAAGTTGCAGAGCTCCCCCACGCCGCCGGTGGTGGTAAACATCAGGTTAATGAGGTTCTTCACCAGGCAGACCACTGCGCCCCACAGGGGCCCCATGCTGTAGGCCGCCAGCAGGGCGGGCAGCTCGGAGAAGTCCATCTTGATGAAGCTGGGGATCAGGAAGGGAATGGGGAAGTCCAGGAACATGAGGACGGTGGCCACGGCGCTGAGGACGGCGGCCACGGCGATGCGGCGGGTGTCCTGTGCGGTTTTGGTTGACATAAAAAATACACTCCTTTGCAGATTACCCCGAAGACGAACCATCCTCCGAGATAAAAGGCCGCAAAGAAGCGCGGTCATCTTCTTCCATCCAGACTGTCACTGTCGGTACCGGACTCGCACCGGTTCAACGCCGTTTGGGCGCTCGCGGACTCGCGCTCTGTCAAGCGCTTACCGCCGGTGGGGACTTGCACCCCGCCCTGAAGATGAGTCGTATTCGATTGTCACTTTCCATTATACGCCCTCTTTCCAAAAATGCAAGCATTATTTTGCTTTACAGTTTGGAAAATTTGTTCTATAATACAGGGGAGCACCGGGGAAGGAGAGAGGCCATGCTGGAGAGGGAGAAAACCTGCTGCTTTACCGGCCACCGGCCGGAGAAGCTGCCCTGGGGCGCCGATGAGGGCGACTCCCGCTGCGCGGCGCTGAAGCGCAAGCTGCGGGACGCCGTGGAGGCGGCCTACGACGAGGGGATGCGGCACTTTATCTGCGGCATGGCCCGGGGGTGTGATTTCTACTTCGCCGAGCTGGTGCTGGCGCTGAAGCGGGAGAGGGAAGACGTGACCCTGGAGGCGGCCATCCCCTGTCCCAGCCAGGCGGACGGCTGGACGGCGGCGGACAGGGCGCGGTGGCGTGCCATTGTGAAGGCCAGCGACATGGAGACCATGGTCCAGGACCACTACGGCCCCGGCTGCATGCAGCGGCGCAACCGCTACATGGTGGACCACAGCGCCCTGGTGATTGCCGTCTATGACGGCACCTCCGGCGGCACCCGCCAGACCTTGGAGTACGCCCTCCGGCGGAAGGTGCCCTTTGTGGATATCTCCCCGCTGTAGAAGACTGTTGCGATTTGACGGAAAAACATGGGTCACAATTCCCGCGCGGACGCTTGTAATTGAGAGAAAAATCTGCTATACTGAAACAGAATCATGACAAATTGACGGGGAACGGCAAATGTTGGGATACTTGCGGACCTTTTGGGAACAATTCAACTGGAGCGCCCTGGGCAGCGCCGTCCAGCGGGTGCTGGCGGTGCTGCTGTGCCTGACGGTCCACGAGACCTGCCACGGCCTGGCGGCCCTGGCCCTGGGGGATCCCACGGCCAAGCGGATGCACCGGCTGAGCCTGAACCCCCTGCACCACATCGACTGGCTGGGCCTGGCGGCCATGTTCATCGCCGGCTTCGGCTGGGCCAAGCCCGTGCCCGTGGACATGCGCTACTTCAGGCACCCCAGGTCCGGCATGGCGCTCACCGCCCTGGCGGGCCCGGCGTCCAACTTCCTTCTGGCCCTGGGGGCGATGTTCTGCGCCTCCCTGGCGGCCTACTTCGCGCTGCCGGCCGGCGTTGTCACAGTCTGGCTGTTTGATTTCCTGATGACCACGGCGGTTCTGAGCATCGGCCTGGGACTCTTTAACCTGATCCCCATCCCGCCCCTGGACGGCTCCAAGGTGCTCTTCGCCCTGCTGCCGGAGAGCGCCTACTACACGCTGATGCGCTATGAGCGGTACGGCATGGTGTTGCTGCTGCTCCTGGTGTGGTTCGGCGTGGGGGACGGCGTCCTGTCCCGGGCCATTGAGGCGGTGTACATGTGGATGGTGCGGCTGGTTT
Organism: uncultured Oscillospiraceae bacterium; assembly: GCA_947630395.1. Taxonomy (GTDB): domain Bacteria; phylum Bacillota; class Clostridia; order Oscillospirales; family Oscillospiraceae; genus Pelethomonas. Next base: position 4,127 of record CANRHK010000135.1, on the reverse strand, counting down.
TTTGACAGCGTGATTTTCAAGGCAGAGGTGAGGGGATGGACGGTCCCGTCTACAAGCTGGAGCGTGTGGTCCACAGCCGGGAGGGCCTGGAGGACTTCGAGGGGCCGCTGGACCTCATTCTGTTCCTGCTGAGCAAAAATAAAATCGAGATTCAGGACATCCCCATCGCCCTGATTCTGGATCAGTATCTGGAATACCTGGCCCTCCGGCGGGAGATGGATCTGGAGGTGGCCAGCGAGTTTATCACCATGGCCTCCCAGCTCATGTTCATCAAGACGAGAATGCTCCTCAACCTGGAGGACGAGGAGGCACAGAGCGAGATGGCCGAGCTGATCCGCTCCCTGGAGGAGCGGCGCAGCGGCGAGAACTACGCCAAAATCAAGTACGTGGCGGCCCAGCTGGGCCCCATGGGGGAGTTCGGCCGCGGCATCCTGGTGAAGGGCCCGGAGCCTGCGGAGAAGGGCCGGCCCCGCAGCTACGACCACGCGCCGGAGGATCTGCTGAAGGCCCTGCGGGACATCGCCGACAGGGGGGAGCGGCTGCGGCCGCCGCCCCTCAGCAGCTTCTCCGAGATTGTCCAGCGGGAGCCCTACCCGGTGGCGGGGAAGGCCAGGGAGCTGCTGGAGCGGCTGCGGCGGGGAGTCACCAGCTTCCGGCTGCTGTTCCGGGGCAGCCGCAGCCGCAGCGAGGTGGTGGCCACCTTCCTGGCCATACTGGAGCTGTGCCGGGCCAGGATCATCGAGCTCACCGGCGGCACGGAGGACTGCACCGTCACCTCCACCGGCGAGAGCATAGAGGGGCTGGAGCTGTAGGGCATCCTATCAACACACAAGGCGGTATACCATGGCACTGGACATGAAGGAACTGGAGTCGGCGGCGGAGGGCATTCTGTTTGCCTCCGGGGAGCCGGTACATATGGATCGCATCTGCCTGGCCCTGGGTCTGGACAGGAAGACGGCGGAGCAGGTGCTGCAATCCCTGGCGGGGTATTACGCCTTTGAGCGCCGGGGCGTCCGGCTGATCAGCATGGACGACACCTGGCAGATGTGCTCGGCGCCGGAGTACGGGGATATCATCCGCAAAGCCTTTGAGCTGCGGAAGCCCGCCAAGCTGAGCCAGAGCGCCCTGGAGGTGCTGTCCATTGTGGCTTACTACCAGCCGGTGACGCGGGCCTATGTGGACCAGATCCGGGGTGTGGACAGCGCCTACACCGTGGGCCTGCTGCTGGACAGGGGCTTTATTGAGGAGTGCGGGCGGCTCCAGGAGCCAGGCCGGCCCCGGCTGTACCGCACCACCAAGCACTTCCTCCGCTCCTTCCACCTGTCCAGCCTGGACGCGCTGCCCCCGCTGCCTGGGATGGAGGAGGGCGGCCAGATGCGTCTGGAAGACGGCGAGACGCCGGAGGACAGGACCAACTGAGGGAATTGACGGATAGAAAAAGGAGGGATGGACTTGATCGGACATATCCTGCTGACGGTGCTGGCCGTCATTGGGTACATCCTTCTGGCACTGTTGGCGCTGATGATCATTCTGCTTCTGATTCCGGCGGGGGCGCGCTTCACCTATGAGGGGGGCGAGATCTCCCTCCAGGTGTGCTACGGCCCGATAAAGCTGCAAATTCTGCCTAAAAAGGAGCCCTCCGGGGAGAAGAAGAAAGAGCCGGAAAAAGAGAAGAAAGAGGAAAAGGCCGAAGAGGCCGGGGAAGAGAAAAAGAAGGAGAAGAAGAAATTCCGCGTCAACTTGGATCAGATTCTCTACAGCCTGGAGAAGCTGCCGCCCATCCTGGGCCGGGCCCTGAAGGGCGTGGGCCGCAGCATTCGGTTCAATCCATTGAAGGTCCACATCCTCGTGGCCGGGGTCGACCCAGCGGACACGGCGCTGCTGTACGGCAAGCTGGATGGCGCGCTGGCGGTGGGCGTACCGGCGCTGGAGAGGCTGACGCGGGTGAAAAACCAGGACGTGCGCCTGTTTGTGGACTTCCAGGAGGAGAGGCCGGACTTCATCGCCGACGTGGGGATCTTCGCGCGGCCCGGCGCGCTGGTGCTGGTGGCCCTCCGGGCCGGTGTGGGCGCGCTGAAATGGTTCCTGGGTTTCCGAAAGCTGGCCGATCCGAAGGAGAATGACAAGAAAGCAAAAGATGATACAAAAGAGAAAGAGGCCGCCTGACGGGGCCGCGAAAGGAGTACAGACATGGAGAAAAAGAATCCTCTCAGCGATCTGTTCCAGGAGAGCATGACCAAGGTGCGGGAGATGGTGGACACCAACACCATCGTGGGCCAGCCCATCCACACCCCGGACGGCGTGACGCTGATCCCGATTTCCCGGGTCAGCTTCGGCGTGGGCGGCGGCGGCAGCACCTTCGGCAGCAAGAAGGAGAGTGCCGACTCAAATCTGGGCGCGGGCCTGGGCGCGGGCGTGAAGATTGAGCCCGTGGCATTCCTTATTATCAAGGACGGCATCACCCGGGTGGTGCCGGTGGCCATGCCGCCCATGAACACCGTGGACCGCATTGTGGAGATGGTGCCCAATGTGGTGGACCGGGTGGGCGTTATGATTGAGAATCACAAGAAAAAGCAGGAGGAGGCCGAGCCGGCGGCGGACGAGACCTTTTAATTTCAGCGGGCGGAAAAATCTGCCGGCGCTGGAGAAGGTTTTCACGGCTTGAAGCGCCTTTTGGCGGTCATACTAGGTCCATCTGAGAAATCCGGGAGGTGGGCCGTATGGAGCCTCATATCCGTAGGCGGTTTGGAATTGCCGCTATTTTACTGGTAAGCATATTGACTTGTCAGGCGAAGGCTGTCAGCACTTCTGCGGCATCCGCTGTGCTGATTGAACAGGAGAGCGGCAGGGTGCTCTACGAGCAGAAAGCTGACGACGAGCGTCTCATTGCCAGCATTACCAAGATTATGACCGCCGTGGTGGCGCTGGAGCGGGGCGACCTCCAGCGGGAGTACACCGTGACGGCGTCGGACATGGCGGAGGGGTCCTCCATGTACCTGAAGCCGGGGGACCAGCTGGACCTGGAGGAGCTGCTGTACGGGCTGATGCTTTGCAGCGGCAACGACGCGGCGCTGGCGGTGGCCCACTGCGTGTCCGGCACGGTGGAGGAGTTTGTGGGGGAGATGAACGCCACGGCGGAACGGCTGGGCATGGAGCACTCCCACTTCATGAACCCCAACGGTCTGGACGCCGAAGGCCACTACTCCAGTGCCCGGGACATGGCCTCCCTGGCGGCCTATGCCCTGGAGAACACGGACTTCCGCCGCATTGTGTCCACCGCCTCCGTCACCATCGGGGAGCGGTATATGAAGAATCACAACAAGCTGCTCCGCCTCTGCGAGGGATGCGTCGGGGTGAAGACAGGCTTTACCAAGGCCGCCGGCCGCACCCTGGTCTCCGCCGCCAGCCGGAACGGCATGACCCTGGTGTGCGTCACCCTCAACGACGGCGACGACTGGAACGACCACATGAAACTGCTGGACTACGGCTTTGACAGCTACCATCCGGAGACCGCCGCGGCCAAGGGGCAGGCGGTGTCCTCAGTCCTGGTGTGGAACGGGACGGCGTCCTTTGTGCCCTTGGCGGCCGCTGAGGATCTGTGCTACCCGTTGACAGGAGATGAAGCGCTGTCGGTGGTGGTGCGGGCCCCAGTGGCTGTGGCCGCGCCGGTTGTGCCGGGGCAGGTGGTAGGGAAACTCTGCGCCTGCCTGAACGGCCAGGAGGTGGCCTCGGTGGATCTGGTGGCTGCCGCGCCCTCCGCCCAGCGCACCGCGGAGACCGGCCTGTTCTCTCCGATTCTGTTTTCAGCGGTAAAGAAGTGAGCCCCCGAAAGGACAAGACATGGATCGACTGCAAAAGCTGCTCTCCGCCGCCGGCGTCTGCTCCCGCCGGCAGGCGGAGGAATACCTCCGGGCGGGCCGGGTGACCGTCAACGGCGCCCCGGCCTCCCTGGGGGATAAGGCGGATCCGGAGAGGGATGTTGTGGCCCTGGACGGCAGGCCCATCGGCCCGGCGGTCCGGAAGATCTATCTCATGCTCCACAAGCCCCGGGGCTATGTGACCACCCTCTCCGACGAGCGCGGCCGCCCCACGGCGGCGGACCTGGTCCGGGACTGCGGCGTCCGGGT
>CANRHK010000134.1 GCA_947630395.1 uncultured Oscillospiraceae bacterium | reverse complement strand
AGGAAAAACGTACCGAAGGCGGAGACAATGCCGGGGAACACCAGGGCAAAGACGGTGTTGGCGCCCAGGGCGGGGATGACGTTGCCCAGCTTGGCCACCATCTGGTACTGGGGCAGGATGAAGATCTGGCTGGGCAGGGACATCTGCACCAGGATCAGGCCGAACAGGAGGCCCTTGCCCTTAAAGCGCAGCTTGGCGAAGGCATAGCCCGCCATGGAGCTGAACGCCACGGCGCAGATGACCCGGAAGAGGATCATGAGGCCGGTGTTGACGTACATGTTCACAAAGGGCAGGGAGTTGATGGCGTCCACGAAGTTGTCCCAGTTCCACTGGTTGGGGAGAATGGTGGGCGGGATCTGCATGCTCTCAGGGACCGTCTTGTAGCTGGTGAGGATCATCCACACGAAGGGGAAGATCATGATGACGGCGCCCAGAATCAGGACCACATAGGTGAGAATTTTTGTCGCTTTGGCACTGCTTTTCATGTCGTTCCCTCCTTACACGTCGTAGTTGACCCACTTCTTCTGGCCCCAGAACTGGAAGAGGGTGATGACGCCGATGATGGCCACGGTCCACACCACGATGGCGGAGCCCATGCCGCGGCTGCCGGCCACGAAGGTCTCGCGGTAGAACAGGTACATCAGGCTCTGCACGCTGGTGAGTGCCGGGTTGGTGTCCTCCACCATCATGTAGATCAGGTCGTAGACCTTCACGGAGGACATGAGGCGCATGATCATGACCACGAACAGGGTGGGGGAGACCATGGGCAGGGTGATCTTGAAGAACTGTGTCACCTTGCTGGCGCCGTCGATGGAGGCGGCCTCATAGTAGGACTTGGAGATGTTCTGGAGACCGGCCAGCAGGAGGATGGCGTCGTAGCCGATGTTGCTCCAGATGGCCACGATGGCGCAGGCGACCATGACCCAGCCGGGGGTGGTGATCCAGTTGATCTTGGTGCCGAGAATCTGGTTGAGGATGCCGTAGTCGGCGTTGAAAATCCACCGCCAGACCATGGTCACAGCCGCGGGGGCGCAGACCATGGGCAGGAAGAAGATGGTGCGGAAGACGCCCTTGCCCTTGATCTTGGCGTTTAAGAGCATGGCCACCAGCAGGGACAGGAACAGGCCGATAGGCACGGTGAGGATGCAGAACAGGACGGTGTTCCAGGTGGCCCGCCACACCTCGGGGGTCTGGAACATCTCGATGTAGTTCCGCAGGCCGATGAACTCATAGTTGCCGAAGCCCAGGTGCTCACAGAAGCTGGTCCAGATGGTCTGCACAAAGGGCCACAGGTTCAGGACCACCAGGCCGATGATGGTGGGGGCCACCATGATGTAGCCCCAGTTTTGCTCCCGCCGGGCGGCGGGGGACAGTTTCGCTCCCATAATGGATACCCTCCTTATTTAAGAATCCGCCAGCTTCTTCGCGGTCTCGGTGTTGATCAGGTTCTGGATGTTGTCCAGACCCGTGTCGATGTCCACCGAGCCGTTGTAGATGCTGTTCATGATGTCCACCACGCCGCTCTTCCACTTGGGACGGGCGGAGTTGTTGACGTACTGGACGGCGTAGTCGAACTGGCTCATGACGGCGTCCAGGTCAAGCCCCGCGTTGTAGGGCTCAAAGGCGCTGATCCAGGTGTCCTCCAAGCCGATGTAGGCGGGGATGGCGGCGCCGGACTCGCCCTGGATGCGCTGGGCCTCCTCGCCGCCGAAGTACTTCAGCACGTCCAGGCAGATGTCAAGGTTCCGGCCGTGGGCGGCGGTGGCGTAGGTCAGGCCATTGGAGATGGTGGCACGGCCGCCGCCGGCGGCGGGACTGGGAGCGGCAGGCAGCGCGGCCACGTCCCACTTGCCCACCATGTTGGGGTAGTTCTGGATCTCGCTGAGCAGGTTCCAGCTGCCCTCCAGGAACATGGAGCCGATCTCGGAGAAGAAAGCGGTGCCAGGGCTGGTCTCAGCGAAGTAGGTCTGGGTGGGACACCAGTCGTTCTTCTGGAGGTCCACATAGAACTTGACAGCGTCCCGGGTGGCCTGCTGGTCGAAGCCGCCCCGGGTCTTGTCCTCGGTGAGGATGCAGCCGCCGTTCTGGTAGACGAAGTTGTGGTAGCCCAGCTGCTCGTCGGAGTAGGCCATGTAGCCGTACTTGCCGGTGGCGGCGAAAATCTTGGCGGAGGCATCGGTCAGGTCATCCCAGGTCCAGGTCTCATCGGGATAGTCCACGCCGGCGGCGTCGAACATCTCCTTGTTGTAGACCAGGACCACGTTGTCCTTGTCCTTGGGCACGCCGTACATCCGGCCGTCGCTGCCCAGGGCGTTGTTGATGGAGACCTCACTGAAGTGCTCCGTGTAGAAGTTGGGGTCCTCGTCCTTGTACAGGTCGGTGACGTCCGCCAGCATCCCGAACTCGGAGTAGTACAGGATCTGGTCGGAGTGCATCCAGAAGATGTCCGGCATCGTATTGGACTCGGCGGCAGCCTCCAGCTTGGTCCAGTACTCGCCCCAGCTGGTGACCTGCACCTCGATCTCCACATCGGGGTTCACATTGGCGGTGTAGGCGTCGCACATGGCCTGCATGCCGTCCCGCTGGGCCACATCCCAGATTTGGAACGTCAAGTGGGTCTTCCCGTCCGACGCGCCGCATCCGGCCAAAGACAGCAGCAGCGCAATGAGCAGTGCCGCCGCTGTCACGCGGGGAATTTTTTTCATAGTTCCACTCCTCTTCTATAACTTCTCTGCACCTTCCCAATGCCCGGCGGGCGCTGGCTGGTAGAGTATGGCTACGATATCACAGTTTCCAAGGGCTGTAAATGGGCCGTTATCATTGAAATATGCCCGGATTTCACATCGCTCCTTTTCCCTTACATGTCCGGTTACATTCTGGTATATTTTCAGCGAAGTTTGTTGAAAAGGCAGATGTGAAACGTTACATTTTTAGGCAAAAAAACAATAAACCTCTGTGTTTCCAACCGGGACGGGGGTTCCGCGGCGCCGGAGGGCCGGCTGGGATATGACGCCATGCGCCCAGCGGGGCGCGGCCCGGCACTTGACAGGCCGGCGGGCCCTGTGGTATAAAATCCTCACGGATTGTCACGGATTTTTCGGAGAGGAGTGGGTTTTTCTGTTTTTTGACAACCAATTTACCGAGCCGGTCCCGGGCAACGGCATCGACGGGGGGCCGGAGAAAACCGGCATGGCCCGCTTTCTGGAGATCCTCTCCGGGGAGTACGCCACTGTGATTAAGGTAAATCTGCTCTTTCTCCTGACCTGCCTGCCGGTGATCACCATCCCTCTGGCCATCTTCTCCCTGCACCACGTCTCCTGCCGGATGGTCCAGGGGCGGACGGCCTACTACTGGGAGACCTTCCGGTCCTGCTGGCGGCGGGCTTACGCCGCCTTCGCTTTGACGGCCCTGCCCCTGGTGATGTCCGCCGTGGGCGGGTGGTTCTACCTCCAGCGGGCCGGGACGCAGCCCCTCTTTTTCGTGCCCTTCCTCTTCTGCTCCACCATCTTCCTGGTGGTGCTGCTGTCCTCCGGTTATTTCTACAGCCTGATGGGCACGGACATGGGCGTGGGGGATTGCCTGCGACTGGGGGCGCTGCTGGGTGTGGGACGGCCCCTGCGGGCGGTGCTGGGGGCGCTGTGCGGCTATGGCTTCACCCTGGCGGGGATTCTGGCCTTCCCCATCAGCCTGGTCTATCTGGTGCTGGTGGGCTTCTCCCTCCCCAGCCTCCTGTCCAACTTTTTCCTCCGGACCGTGCTGAGGCCCTATGTGCAGCAGCGGTACTGAAAGCGCATGACAACAACGCCCGGGACAGCGAACGCTGTCCCGGGCGTTGTTTCCGTATACCGTTTCCGTTTTTCTGACAGCCCTCAGAGGGAGAACCTCTTTAATACGGTCAGTCGCGCCGGGTCCACCGGCACGCCACCGGCGTTCAGCCTGCCCAGGGGGATGTTCTTTCTCTCCCCGTGGCAGTCGCTGCCGCCGGAGATCAGGAGGCCCCGGGCCGCGGCGATTTTCTCCAGGTCCTCGCACCGCTCCACCGGGTATCTGCTGTACCAGCACTCCATCCCCATGACGCCCACCTCCAGCAGCTCCTCCAGCATTCTGCGGAACTCCTCCACGGTAAGAGGCCGCTTGCCCTCCTCCCCCATGGGATGGGCCCAGACGGCCACGCCCCCGGCGGCCCGGATGGCGGGGATCGCCTCCCCGGCGTCAACGCGGTCGGGGAACGGCGGGCACCGGTCCACCACGTCCCGAATGGCGGTCCGCAGATCCGGGGCATGGCCGTATTTCACCAGCAGCGCCCCCAGGTGGGGCTTCCCCGCGCTGGGGATGGCCCGGAGGGCCTCGTACTCCTCCTCGGGGATGCCCAGGCCCAGCTCCCTCATAAACGCGATGCGCCTCTCCAGCTTCTCCCGCCGGAGGGCCGCCGCGTGGTCCAGCAGAGCCGTGAACGCCGGCGCGTCCAGATCGCACCCCAGGCCCAGGATGTGGCACTTGCCCGACGCCGTCCGGGCGCTGACCTCGATGCCGGATATCAGCGTCAGCCCCTCCGGCACCTTGCCCAGCAGCTCCCGCACCCCGGCCGCGGTGTCGTGGTCGGTGAGGGCCAGGACCTGGATCCCCGCCTCCCTGGCTTTCAGCGCCAGGGCCAGGGGCGCGTCGGTGCCGTCGGAGGCGGCGGAGTGGGTGTGCAAGTCAATCTTTATGCCCGTCATCAGCCGTCTTCCTTTCTATCCCCACAGCTCGTACACCACCCGGACAAAGAAGATCACCAGCACCGCAATCATCACCGGCCTCACGATCCTGGCGCCGCCCGACTTGAAGCAGCGGGCTCCCAGATAGTTGCCGCAGATGCTGAAGACACCGGCGGCCAGCCCCAGGGGGATCAGCACCTTGCCGTGGATCAGGTAGACTGTCAGGCTGGTGAGATTGGAGGTCAGATTGATGACCTTGGTCACGCCGCCAGCGGAAAACAGGTCCATGCGGGCCAGGCCCGTCAGCAGCAGCAGGAGAAACGTGCTGGTCCCCGGCCCGTAGAATCCGTCGTAGGCCCCGATGACCAGCGCCGCCGCCATGCTGATGCAGAGGGTCCTCCCCTCCCCGTAGGGCGGCTTGTCGGAGGACAGGGCCTTGGCGCGCACCACGTACCAGCCGGTCAGCGGCAGCACAATCAGCATGATACGCTTGAAGACCACATCCTCGATGAGCAGCGCCAAGTTGGCCCCGGCGGCTGACCCAATGAGGGCGCAGACGGCGCAGCACCCCGCCTGCCTCCAGGGGATGAAGCCGTTTCTCGCAAAGGCGCGGGTGGCCACGGCGGTGCCCATGCCGGAGCTGAGCTTATTGGTGGCAATGGCGAAGTGGACGGGCACGCCGGAGAGCATATAGGCGGGCAGGGAGACAAGGCCCCCGCCGCCGGCCACCGCGTCCACAAAGCCCGCCAGGAAGATCAGAGGGCAGGTGATCAGAAAATGATAAGCGTGCAGTTCCATAGGGCGTCCCCCTGTTTTTGCGATGCCGCTGTTTTCGTTTCTATGATACCACAGGCGGGCGCTTTTGTCGAGAGCTCCTCCGGATCTGCCGCCGGTTCGGACGAAAAAGCCCCCGGTCCCTTTCGGGACCGGGGGACGCTGTTTTTCAATACAGGCTCTTACATCAGGCGGGTGGTGTAGTACACCAGCTCCGCGAAGAGCAGGATGCCGACCGCCCACATCAAATAGTAGGCGATACCGGGGACTGCCAGCACGGCCACCACGGCAGCAAGGCCCGCAGCTATCACGCCGTAGATCACCCGGTAGTCGCAGTCGGCGGAGAAGATCCGCACGCCCTTCAGCTTGCCATGGCCCTGCTGGACCTTGCGGCTCATGACCGCCGCGGCGACCAGAAGAATGGCGCCGAACACGGTTCCGACAATGATGGGAATCCGCCAGGGAGAGGAGATAAAGGAACCGCCCCGGGCCCACACGGTGAAGAGAGTGCCGCTGAGGGCACAGGTACACAGGAAGCACTCGTGCTGATACAGCAGGAAAATCAGAGCCAGCACCGTCAGGATGGGGAAGAGCACGCACATGGCTATGGTGCCGGTCCCATCGTCAAAGAAGCTCGTCATAATCCCGCCGGTAAAGGCCAGAAACACGCCCAGCGCAAAGCCCCACGCCGACCACAGCCGCAGCCTCTTTTCCTTCTTTTCCGTCTTCTTCCGGACCGTCAGGAACACAATCGCCGCCGCAACGGCCAGAACCAGCCCCGCCACCGCGCCATAGCGCAGGAACTGATACCACAGCATGATGGAGGACATCGAGCCGGTCACATAGCCGCGGTAGACAATCAGCAGATAGCACTCCACAGCCAGGCCCAGCAGAAACACATTGAATATCTGGCGCAGGGTACGGTTCTCTCTCTCCTCCCGCTCTGCCCGCTTTTGACTGATGGTTTTTTTTGCCATATATGGAAACCTCCAACGGTTAATGGTACAATGGACAATGCCGCGCAGCGGCAAAACGCTCAATTATTATAGCAGAAGCACGGCTATTTTGCAAGAGAAAATCTTATTTTACGGAAAAACCGCCGTAAATATCAGTTCACCTGGCGGCGGCGGGAGAGGTTGATGGTGCCCTCCTGGAGTTCGCCAATCATATCCAGGCTCTGGCCCGTGCCTTGGGCTACGCAGGCGATGGCGTTCTCCGCCACCATGGTGGCGATGCCGGTGCGGGAGGTAATCAGCTTGTCAAAGCCGTAGACCAGGCTGCCGCCGCCGGTCATGACAATGCCGTTGGTGGACACGTCCGCAGTCAGCTCCGGGGGCGTCCGCTCCAGCACGGAGTGGATGCTCTCCAGAATCCGCTCGGCGGGCTCCTCAAATGCCTCCATCATCTCGCTGGAGGACACGGTGATGGTCTTGGGCAGGCCCGTCAGCAGGCAGCGGCCCTTCACATCCATATAGGCGTCCTCCTCCCGGGGGTAGACGCAGCCGATGGTCATCTTCATCCGCTCGGCGGTGCTCTCGCCTACCAGAATGTTGTGCTTACGGCGCATGTACTTGACCACGGACTCGTTGAACTGGTCGCCGGCCACCTTGATGGAGGCGGACTCCACCACGCCGCCCAGGGAGATCACGGCGATATCCGCCGTGCCGCCGCCGATATCCACCACCATGTGGCCCTCGGGCTTC
>CANRHK010000133.1 GCA_947630395.1 uncultured Oscillospiraceae bacterium | reverse complement strand
GACTGGGACGACGAGATGCCCATCCTGGAGTACGAGGTCAAGTTTACCTACAAGGGCGACGCCTACGACTGCACCGTAGACGGCCTCAGCGGCGCTTTCATCAGCCAGGATCTTGAGGGGACGGCCCCCCAGGGAACCACCACCCCCTCCACCCCCACTACCCCCACTACCAAGGATATCGGCATGGACGCGGCCAAGGCGGCGGCTCTCAAGCACGCTGGGCTGTCTGCCGGTGACGCCACTTGGCTGAAGGCCCAGCGGGAGTGGGACGACGGCAGGCTGGAGTATGAGCTGGAGTTCGTCGGGAACAACACGGAGTACGACTACACCATCCTGGCCTCCGACGGCTCAGTGATAAAGTCTGAGAAAGAGGTTATCCCCCAGTCCTCCGGCACCTCCGGGGGAACCACCTCCACCACCGATATCGGCGCGGACGCGGCCAAGGCGGCGGCCCTCAGCCACGCCGGACTGTCGGCCAGCCAGGTCACCGGCATGAAGTGCGAACGGGATTGGGACGATGATCACCACGGCGATCACCACAGCGGCCGCCTGGAGTACGAGATCGAGTTCAGGTCCGGCGGCTATGAGTACGAGTACACCATTGACGGCGCCACCGGCGCGGTGCTCCAGCACGAGAGGGATTGGGACGATTGAGCGCGCACCGAGACGATGGAAAAATCTGATTGAAAGCCAACGCAAAAGCGCGGCACAGGATTTCCCCTGTACCGCGCTTTTCTGCTTTTCTGATCAAATCAAGCCGCAATAGCGCCTATAGCGCCGTGCCCCTCTTGGGGACGGTCAGCCTCTCCGTGTCCACGCCCTCATGGCGGAAAAGCCACAGCTTCCGCTCCACGCCTCCGGCGTAGCCCGTGAGACTGCCGCCGCTCCCCACCACCCGGTGGCAGGGGATGATGATGGAGATGGGGTTATGGGCCACCGCGCCGCCCACTGCCTGGGCGGACATGCTCCCCCGGCCTATGCGCCGGGCCGCCTCGGCGGCCAGCTCCCGGTAGGTGGTCAGCTCCCCATAGGGAATCTCGCGGAGAAGCTTCCAGATCATCCGCTGAAACTCGCTGCCCCTGGGGGCCAGGGACAGCACCTCGATATCGGGCCGCTCCCCGGCAAAATAGCTGTCCAGCCACTGCCTGGCCGCGGCGAAGGCGGGCAGGTCCTCCTCCGGCGCCGCGCCGGCCGGAAGAGTGGCGGCAAAGTATTTCTGCCCCTCCAGCCAAAGCCCCGTCAAGGCCGCGCCGTCGCTGGAGAGGGTGAGCCTCCCCACGGGGGAGGGATAGACGGCGGTATATTGCATCACAATCACCCCCTATTTCCCGTCCGGCGCGGGCGTCTCCACCTCCAACTCCTCCCACACCATCCGCAGAAAAGCCCGCATATACTTGGGGATCACTTGTCCCTGGCGGAAGCAGGCGTAGAAGTGGCGCAGATTCCGGTGGCCGGCCAGGGGATAGAAGTAGCTGCCGGCGGGGACATAGATGTTGGGGCAGAGCATGTAGGCCGTGCTGGTGGCCGTGACCCGCAGAGCGGTCTCCAGGGTGTCGGTCTCCAGATAGAAGGGGGGATTCAGATTCTGCTCCCGGAACAACAGCTCCTGGATCACGCGGATGCTGTGCCCGACTTTCAGCGCCACGAAGGGCCCCTCCCGCACCTGGTCCAGCGCAATAGGCGTGCCTGCCGGCAGGGCCTTGGCCAGCAGGCTGTGCTCTCCGGCCAGGATGCCCACGGTCTCCTCCTGAATGAGATGGTAGGACAGGGCGGGATCCCCCGGCTTGGTGGCGGCTAAGGCCAGATCCACCGCCCCCTCCCGGACCATCCGCTCCAGATTGGCGCTGCCCGCCTCCTGGAGCTCCAGGGCCACGTGGGGGAACTGCCGGGTGAAGCGGGGCAGGACGTGGGGGAGCAGCAGGGCCGCCCGCTGGCGGCTGATGCCCAGGCGCAGTCGGCCGCTGTCCTCCTGGCGGATCTCCTGGAGCTCGTTGTTCAGGATCTCGTTGGCGCTGAGCATGACCGCAGCAGCGTGGAGGCACCGCTCCCCTGCGAAGGTGGGCCGGAAAGGGGTGTGGGAGCGGTCAAAGAGCGTCACCCCCAGCTCCGCCTCCAGGCTGCGCAGCATCTGGCTGAGGGAGGGCTGGCTGACATACAGCTTCCTGGCGGCGGCGGTGATGCCGCCCTCCTCGGCGATGGTTTTCACATACAGTGCCTGCTTCAGGTTCATAGGCACCTCCCTCTGTCCTTATAGGACGGACTGCCGTATTTATGTTATTATAAAAGAATCCAGCCCCCCGGTCAAGGGTGGGATGCGAAAGGGAATAAGAAAAATTTATAGGCACTATAAACAAATTTGTACTTGATTTATGTCGGTTTCTGTGATAGTTTATCTCTGCTATAGTGGGTGGAAGGGTCCGCCCCTCCGCCCCCTAAAAAACGAAAAAGGAGGAAAAAACGAGTCATGGAAATCCTGAAGCCCGCCATGGCCGGGACACTGGAGTCCAGCGACGCCCAGGTGACAGTGGAGCCCATGGATGGCGGTATCCAGCTCTCGCTCCAGTCCAGCGTCATGAACCAGTACGGCCGCCAGATCCGGGAGACCGTATTGGAGACCCTGGACCGGCTGGAGGTCAAGAACGCCAAGGTCACCGTCGTGGACAAGGGCGCTCTGGACTGCACGCTGAAGGCCCGCGTGGAGTGCGCGGTGTTCCGCAGCTGCGGCCAGTCGGCGGCCAATATCCCCTGGGGAGGTGCTGTGCGATGATTCCTCGTCCCAAGCCGGAGCGGTTCCGCCTGCGCCGGACCATGATGTTCATGAACGCCCAGAAGCCGGGCCTCATCAAGGACGCCTACATCTACGGCTGCGACTCCATCATGCTGGACCTGGAGGACGCGGTGGCGGAGAACCAGAAGGACGCCGCCCGCTTCTCCCTGTACCATGCCCTGAAAACCATCGACTACGGCGACACCGAGGTCATCGTCCGCATCAACGGCCTGGACACCCCCCACTGGCAGGAGGATATCCGGGTCTGCGTGGCCGGCGGGGCCGACGGCATCCGCATCGCCAAGTGCGAGAGCGCCAATGACGTGCGCACCGTGGAGACCGCCGTGGAGAAGGCCGAGGAGGAGTTCGGCGTGGAGAAGGGCCGGACCCTGCTGATGGCCGCCCTGGAGAGCCCCAAGGGCATCCTCAACGCCTATGAGATCTGCTCCGCCTCCGACCGCCTCTTCGGCGTGGCTATCTCCGGCGGAGACTTCCGCAAGTGCATGCAGACCGTGTTCCAGCCCGACGGCGTGGACATGCTGGCCGCCCGGGGCCAGATGCTGGTGGCCGCCCGTGCCGCCGGTGTCCAGTGCTTTGACACCGTGTTCACCGACCTGGACAACGAGGAGGGCTTCCGCTCCGAGGTGCTCCAGAACAAGGCCATGGGCTTTGACGGCAAGAGCCTTATCAACCCCAAGCAGATCCGCCTGGTCCACCAGGTGTTCGCCCCCACGGAGAAGGAGGTCATCCAGGCGGAGAAGATCGTCCGGGCCTACCGGGAGCAGTCCGCCGCCGGCGTGGGCGTGTTCACTGTGGACGGCAAGATGATCGATATCGCGTTTATCCCCGGGGCCGAGCGCACGCTGAAGCTGGCGCGGGTCTGCGGAATGTATGAGGGGGATCTGGTGTAATGAAAAACGCAGTAGGAAGAGATATCCCTGAGTACCTGCTGGTTAACGGCAAGGAGGTCTATCAGGGCAAGAACTACATGGACGGCAAGTACCTCCAGAAGGCCGCCCCCCGCACCCGCCGCTATGAGGCGCCTCAGGAGAGCAAGCTGGTGGACTCCATCCGCGCCGCCCTGGAGCAGTGCGGCGCAAAGAGCGGCATGACCTTCAGCTTCCACCACCACCTGCGGGACGGCGACTTCGTGGTCAACCAGGTCATGAAGGTGGCCATTGAGGAGATGGGCCTGGAGGACATCACCATCGCCGCCTCCAGCCTGGGCAACGCCCACGACCCCATTGCCAACTACATCGAGCAGGGCAAGGTGGTGGGCATCCAGACTTCCGGCATCCGGGGCCGCATGGGCGAGGTGGTCTCCGCCGGCAAGCTCAAAACCCCCGCCATCATCCGCAGCCACGGCGGCCGTCCCCGCGCCATTGAGGGCGGCGAGGTCCACATCGACATCGCCTTCATCGCGGCCCCCACCAGCGACTGCGTGGGCAACTGCCGGGGCATCGGCGGCAAGTCCAACTGCGGCAGCATGGGTTACGCCATGACCGATGCCAAGTACGCCGACCACGTGGTGGTGGTCACTGACTGCCTGGTGGACTTCCCCAACATGCCCGCCTCCGTCGAGGCCATCGACGTGGACGCTGTCGTAGTCGTGGACTCCATTGGCAACCCCAAGAAGATTGCCTCCGCCGCCGCCCGCATCAGCCAGAACCCCCGGGATCTGATGATGGCAGAGAACGTGGCCAAGGTCATCGCCGCCACCCCCTGGTTCAAGGACGGCTTCTCCTTCCAGACCGGCGTGGGCGGTCCGTCCTTGGCGGCCAACCTGTTCCTGGAGAAGTACATGGACGAGCGGGGCATCAAGATGGGCTGGGCCATCGGCGGCATCTGCGGGCCCATGGTGGAGCTGTTGAAGAAAGGCAAGGTGGGCAAGGTCATCGACGTGCAGGACTTTGACCTGGACGCCGTGAACTCCATCAACCAGACCCCGGGCCACTACGAGATGAGCGCCAGCCAGTACGCCAACCCGGCCAACAAGGGCGCTTTCGTCAACAAGCTGGACTTCGTGGTCCTGGCCGCCCTGGAGATTGACACCGGCTTTAACGTCAACGTGCTCACCGGCTCTGACGGCGTTCTCCGCGGCGCACCCGGCGGACACCCTGACACCGCCGCCGGCAGCAAGGTCTGCATCATCGTCACCCCCCTGACCCGGGGCCGCATGGCCACCGTGTGCGAGCACGTGGTCACCGTCACCACCCCGGGCGACTGCGTGGACGTGCTGGTCACCGACTACGGCATCGCCGTGAACCCCCTGCGCCCGGACCTCATTGAGTGCCTGGACAAGGCGGGCATCCCCCACGTCACCATTGAGAGCCTGAAGGAGAAGGCATACTCCCTGGTGGGCCGCCCCGACGACCTGGAGTGGGAGGACAAGGTGGTGGCCGTGCTGGAGGCCCGGGACGGCACCATCCTGGACGTGGTCCGCAAGATCAAGCCCTACACCCTGCCAGAGGACTGACAAAGAAGATATTTTTTCATAGATGAAAAAGTCCCGACGCTGTACATGCGTCGGAGAAATGCCGGGACGTGAGACACCCCGGCGGATTCCAAAGAGATCCCCGCGCACGGGGACGGGAGGCACCCCTGTGCGCGGATCTCCGGCGGAGACGTGAGACACCTCCGCCGGCCGGGCTCCCTGCCTGAGACATATTTTGAGATATTGAGAAAGAGGTAAAAACATATGAGTACGACTGTTGTCGGTATACTCGGCTTCCTGTGCATCGCCGTTATTGTGGTGGTGCTGTTCCAGAGCCGCACCGTCCCCAGCATCGCGTTTATCGTGTTCCCGGCCATTCTGGCCATTGCCCTGGTCATCGGCGGCTACTACAACCTGGACCAGATCGGCGATCTGGTGAAAGCGGGCTTCTCCAGCACCGGCCCCACCGCCGCCCTGTTTGTGTTCTCCGTGCTGTACTTCGGCATCATGACCGACGCCGGCATGTTCGACGTCATCATCGGCAAGCTGATGAAGCTGGTGGGAGACAACGTGATTGGCGTCACCGTCATGACCGCCGTCATCGCCCTCATTGGCCACTTGGACGGCGGCGGCGCTTCCACCTTCTGTATTGTCGTCCCCTCCATGCTGCCGGTGTACAAGAAGATGCACATGCGGCCCACCACCCTGCTGCGGGTGGCCGTCATGGCCATGGGTATCCTGAACCTGATGCCCTGGGCCGGCCCCACCATGCGGGCCGCCACCGTGCTGGGCATTGAGCCCGCCAGCCTGTGGCACACCCTGCTGCCCATCCAGATCTTCGGTATTGTTATCGTCCTGGCTCACGCCGTCCTGGCCGGCTGGCAGGAGCAGAAGCGGGGCGCCGGTCTGGCCGGCAAGCTGGCCCAGACCGAGGGCACCATCACCCTGACCAATGACGTCCCCGCCGCTGCCGAGGATACCAGCGACCTGGCCCGTCCCAAGCTGTTTGTTTTCAACATTCTGCTGACCGTCGGCGTCATCGCCCTGCTGATCAAGGGCTGGTTCCCCGACTACCTGCCCTTCATGCTGGGCGTGGCTGTGGCTCTGTTCGTCAACTACGGCTTCACCGCCAAGATGCACAAGAAGATCATCAACCTCCACGCCGGTCCCGCCCTCATGATGTGCTCCACTCTGATGGGCGCCGCCGTCCTCATGGGTATCCTGGTCAAGTCTGTCACCGGCGCTGATGGTAATGAGATCCCCAGCGTGGTCACCTGCATGGCCGACATCATCACCATGATCCTGCCCGCCGTCCTGGGCCGCCACCTGCCCATCGTTATCGGCGTCCTGTCCGTGCCTCTGGCCCTGGCTTTCGATACCGACAGCTACTTCTACGGTATGCTGCCAGTCATGATCGGCATCGGCGAGGGCTTCGGCATCGACCCCATCCACATCGCCATCGCCATGGTGGTCTGCCGCAACTGCGCCACCTTCATCAGCCCCATGGTGCCCGCCACCCTTCTGGGCGTCGGTCTTGCCGACGTGGATATCAAGGACCACATCAAGAACTCCTTCCTGTACATCTGGGGCTTCTCCATCCTGTGCATGATCTTCGCCATTGTCTTCGGCATCATGAAGTTCTAATCGTACCTCCGCGCACTGTCTCCCCCCGGCTTTCCGAGGAAAGCCGGGGGCTTTTTATGAAAAACAGTGGCGCGGCGGCGTGTTTTATGGTATGATAGCGGCGGCACGTGTCCTCACTGGCCCGTGAAACTAGGGCACAGGCACGTGCGGGCGGATGAGGACATTCGCCCCTATGGCGTCCTCTGCCGAAACAGATACAACGATTTTGAGGTGAATGGCATGAGCGATACCATTGAGCAAATCCGTCCGGGGGACAGGCGGATGTGGAGGAAGGTGGACGCCCTGCTGGAGCAGGAGGGCATCCGCCGGGACGCCAATCTGGACTACACCTG
>CANRHK010000132.1 GCA_947630395.1 uncultured Oscillospiraceae bacterium | reverse complement strand
ATTTTGCAGGAAAGACACGTGTTTTCAGCCCTTCCCCGCTTTTACTTTACATTAACCGCAGCCCTGCATTACCGTCCTTATGCGAAGCTTCGCATAAAGACGGGTGGGGCGAGAGCTTTGAGCAGCAGACGATACAGATCGGTGACGGCGAGGAGCTGTATGTCCACCTCTGGAACTCGGACGGCTGGAGCATCCGGACGGAGCAGGAGCAGTTCGGCCAGCAGCAGGAGCCGCCCCAGCCGGAGATGGGAGGGATGGGCCTTGTTTGAGGTGGAGATCCGCCAAAAGGGCGGCCAGGAACCCGGAGCTGCGCTCTGGCTTCCGGCGGCGCCCTATGAGCTGCTGGACGCCCTGGACCGGGTGGGCGCGAGGGGCCTGGATGACACCGAAACATCGGTTATCTGGTCCAGCTGTGATATCCCGAACCTGGAGCCGTCCCCGGACTTTGCCTGCCTCAATGCGCTGGCGGAAAAAATAGCATCACTCAACGAGCGCCAGCACATGGCATTTCTGGGGCTGGCCGCCATGGAGAGCCAGGGGGAAAAGGGGCCGCTCCCGGCCGCCCGCGCCCTGGACCTGGCGTACAGCACGGACTGCTGCCATGTGGTGGAGGCCCGGAACGACAGCCAGCTGGGACGCTTCTACGCGGAGAACGGCTTCATCCCCGGCCTGGACGGCCTCCCGGACAGCATCTTCAAGCTGCTGGACTTTGAGAAGATCGGCAGAGAGATGCGGCTGGCCGAGGGCGGCGTCTTCGTGGAGCGGAGCTGCGATTCCCCGGGCGGATATGTCCTGCGGCACAGCGATTTGAAGCAGGCGCCACCTGTATCGAAACAGCTGCCGCAGCCCGATTACATCTTCCGCTTCTCGCTCCAGAACAACAGGAAAAGCACTGCGGTCCTGGACCTTCCCGCCTCGCAGGAGCGGCTGGATGCGGTCCTGCAAACGCTGAACGCGGAAACCTGGGATGAAATACATATCGTTGGCTGCGATGGCGCGATCCCCAACCTCCTGATCCCCGGCGGCCGTTTGGGCAGTATCGGGCAGCTCAACGCTCTGGCGGAGACACTGGAGCCGGTGGCAGAGAAGGGACAGCTTCGCAGATACAAGGCGGTGCTGGCGGCCGCCCGGTGCATGGACTTGGAGCAGATGGAGCGGATAGCGGAGCACCTGGACGAGTACATATTCTCGCCCAGCCTGCGCACAGAGCGGGACATCGCCCTGTCGGAGCTGCGGTGTATGCTGGACGACGGGACGTTGAAGCTGCTGCTCCCCCATCTGGATGTGGAAGGCTTCGGCAGGGCGCTGGCAGAGGAACAGAACGCCGCCGTCACGGCATACGGCACCATCGAGCGCCAGGACGGCGGCCCCATCCAAGACCTGGAGCCTTCCTCCCCTGAGATGGGGGTGACGATGCTGTGAGCCGGGAGCAGTTCGACCTTCTGGACGGCCTGGAGCTGACCAAGAGCGAATATGAGTGGCTGGAGCGGCGTTTTGAGAACATGACCGAAGCGGAAAAGCTGAAGTTCGCCGGGGCCATGGACATCCTCCACCCCCAGGACGCGGCAGCCGTGATCCAGGCCGCCAGCCAGTTAGAGCGGTTCTCCCTGCTGCTGGGTGCGGGGAATGACGCGGCCCTGGGCAAGTACGTCTTGGACAACTTCCACGCCGCCCCACGGGGGTCCCTCCCCTACCTGGATGTGGAGAAAGCGGGCCGGATGTACCGGGAAGAGTACAGATGCAGTTTCCAGGACGGGCATTGCGTCCAGCTATACGGGGCCTTGGATCACCACGCCGAAACGCCGCTGCCGTATCTGCCAACCGCAGGCGACTACGCCATCCGCGTAAAGCTGGCCAGCCGCGCCAACACGGAGGGCGTCTGGGTGGGGTTCCCGGACTGCGGAGAGAGCCTGGCAGCCGCAGTCCCGGACGAGCTCGCCCTGGCGCTGGAGGCCCTCCAGGTGAAGAGCGCCGGGGAGTGCATCGCGCTGGATGTGGACTGCTGTTTCCCGCAGCTCACCGGCATCCTGGCCCAGTACGACAGCGCCGCGAAGCTGGTCCGGCACGCTGTGGACCTGGGTTATATCTGGGCGGAGCAGGGGCAGGGCCAGCCGTATTTCCTGGAGAAGTGGCAGACCGTGATGGAGCTGGAGGACTGCACCCGGCTGGACTACGCCCTGGATCTGGCCCAGAACCTTTCCTGCTATGAGTTCATCCCCAGGAGCGTGGACCTGGGTACTTTTGGCAGGGAGAAAGCCGTCTCGGACGGCGTCCTGCGGAAGTCGGACCGCTTCCTCACGGACTGCTTCGACGGCGCGGCCTACGTCGGGGAGTATGCCCGGCGATGGGGCATGAGCGCCACGGAACACGGGTACGCCGCCTGGAACGGGACGCCGCTGGCCTATGCGTACAGCCAGCCCCCGCAGGAACAAATGATGATGTAAATATTATAATGTAGATGGGGCCGTATCCCGGGATGGGGACACGGCCCCATCTTTTTCTGTCCTTTTCCGGGATGCAGCCCCGGAAAAGGAGAAGAGACATGACTTTGAACCAGTTAGAGGAATACCTCAATGGCAACTGCAAGGGACGGAAAAAGGCGGTGAAGAGCGCGGTGCTGGAGCAGAATTTTCACATCAGCGGGAACGAACTGCGCCGGCGTGTCAACCGGCTCCGGAAGAAGAAGCGGCCCATTGGCAGCGGCCCGGAGGGCTACTTCTACGCCGCCACGGCTGCGGAGGTCTACAGCACCATCCGGCAGCTCCGCGCCATGGCGGACGGGCTGAATGCCGCCATCCACGGCTTGGAGGACTCCCTGGAGCAGTTCGGAGAGGAGGCGGGGAATGGGACTGGCTGACCAGGGGGTCAAACCGTGCATCTGCCGGATCGGGAGCAAGGAGAAGCTCCAGCGGATCATCCGCTCCGTCTTCCCGCCCCAATATGAACGCCTTGCGGAACATTTAGGCGGCTGCGCCGCGATTTTGCTGGGAGGGCCGAGAAAGGCGGGGGTGCTGGAGGTCTACAACGACTTCGACTCCAATCTGTTCAATTTCTTCTACTGCCTCCGGGAGCGGCCGCTGCTCCTGCTGGACGAGCTGGGATTCTTCCCCCTCCACTCCGAAGAGGAATTTCTGCTGCTGAAGCGGTTCCTGCGGCGGGAGCTCCCATTCCCGGACTTCACGGCCAGCGAGACAGCCGTCGTGGAGCGGTATTTCACCGGCAGCCGGATGGAAGAGCTCCTGGCGGCCCTGGCCGGCCGGGCGGAGTTGGGGGACGTGCGCCGGGCGGCGGCATTCTATCTGGTGAACCGTGGGAGCTACAACGGGAAGATGGACGCCTTTGGGGTCAGGCGAGTGCCCTTCCGCAGCTTTATGCGGTCCATCCTGCTGGCCGCCGAACGGCTGGAGGGCGTGGTCATCACCAACCGGGACTGCGTGGATTCCGTCCGGCTGAATGACAAAAGGGGGACGGTCCACTACTGCGACCCGCCGTATTACAACGCGGAGGGAATGTACGACGTCACCTTCACCACCGCGGACCATGTGCGGTTCCATGACGCACTCGTTAACTGCGATGGCTATGTGGTGGTGTCCTACAACCACTGCGAGCCCATCTGTGATCTGTACTCGGATTTCTACATTCTGAAATTTGAGCGGCATAACGAGATGTCCCGGCGGAAAGGCGCCGTCTATGAGGAGGTCATCATCACCAACTACGACCCCCGCCCCATGATCGAGGCCAACCAGGCCCAGCTGTCCATGTTCGGACCGCCGGACCTGGAGCAGGAGGACGCGCCGCTGGTACTCATCCACAAGCCATCCAGACCTACCCGGCATGAGGCCCCGGAGATCTGGACGCCAACCGGAATCATTGTTTAGGAAGGAGCACGTGACAATGCCGAGAAATGAAACCCCGCTGTATCTCTACTCCCACCAGGACGCGGAGTGGGGCAGCAAACTGGACCAGTGGTGGGAGAGCTTCATCGCCAACCGTGACTGCGCCCGGGAGCTGCAATCCGCCCTGGCGGAGGGGGCGCCGCTGCCGGAAGCCCGGTTCACAGAGCTTCTGGGCCAGTGGGGCTGGAAGCGCATGGAGTACGTCATGGCCAATACCGTGCGTATCATGCAGGACAACGCCCTGCCGGTGACAGAGACAGACCTTATCTGGGCCAAGGGCATCTACATTCCCCCGGACGAGGGGTACAACCACCGCTTTGCGGTCAACAGCCCGGTGGAGCGGATCACCGCCTTTATGTCCCAGCTCCGGGAGGCCCGTCAGGCGCTGGGGCTGTTCGGGCGGGAGCACTGCGTCCAGGACGGCAGCCCCCAGGATTACACCGGCAAGGTGCTGGTCATGGACCCGGAAACGCTGTCCGAGCGGTACTGGGCCCCGGAGTACCAGCTCTGGTACGCCTGGTCCGGATTCGGGTGCGCCCCGGAGGCCCGGGGGAGGGCGGTGTTCGCCACCGCCCTGGTGGACGGCGAGGAGGCCCGGTGGAACCGGCAGGACTTTCTGGGCGTCCTCCGGGAGGACCAGCTGCCGGCGTGGGCGAAGGAGAAGCTGGACGAGCTCCTGGCCCAGCAGCAGGAGCAGGCAACAACAATGACAATGTGAGAAGAAGGAGGAATCAGCAGAATGAACTTAGACAGTATGCCCGTGATGGTGGGGCAGAGCAAATGCAATGTGCCGAGGGCGGTGCTGGACCCCTGCGGCTTCAAGGCCCGTGACACGGTGGACCTCTACGCCCGGGAGGGCGTGCTGGTCATGGTAAAGCACCGGATGACCGCCATGGAGCTGGTCAGCGTCATGGACCGTCTCTATCAGCTGGTGCTGGGACTGGCGGAGTATCTGACGGATGCTTGCGGTCACTGTGACGACTGCTGCGGAGAGGGAAATTGTCCGGGTGAGCTTCCGGCGGATGGGCGCATCTCCATCCCCGCGGATATGCTGCGGGAGGCGGGCATCCCCGCCGGCGTCAAGCTTGCCGGATATCCCAACGAGGAGGACGGGACGGTGACGGTGGCTGAGGCGGACTATGCGCACGACCTGACGGACGTACCGGAGGAGATCCTGGATCTGCTGCTGGATGCCGGTATCTGCACCGGGGAGCTGGAGGAGCGGCTCATGATGGAGGACGTGGTGTATGGACCGGAGGGATGAACCTGCCTATGATGCATAACAAAAGCGTGAACGCCCTGCCCTGGCTGCCGCGAGGTCCTCCTCATAGAGGAGAAGCAACCAACACATCATCATCAACCAACCGGCAGGTACCCCGTATCTGCCGGCCATCTTATTTGGAGGAGGAAATGACTATGAGTAACCATCAGACCCAGTCTCCGCCCATGGAGCTGGACGTGAAGATCTATCCCAAGAAGAACCCGGATTCTTCCATCCTGGCCTATGCCGCCGTCACCCTCAACGGATGCTTCGCGGTGCGCGGCCTCAAGGTGGTGGATGGGAGAAAGGGCCTCTTCGTCTCCATGCCCAACCAGCAGGTCAAGGGGGAGTACAAAGATATCTGCTTCCCCTGCACGAAGGAGTTTAAGCGGGAGTTTGACCGCGCGGTGCTGGACGCGTACCAGCAGCAGGTCATGGAGGCCGCCCAGGAGCAGGCCCCGCCGGACTGGTCCGGTCCGCAGATGAGTATGTAAGGAGGGCAGGAAAATGAAACGCATTCTCACCACCCTCTGCGCCCTGGCCATGGCCGCAGTCCTCCCCGCCACCGCCCTGGCGGCGGAGCCGCCCAGGGTGTTCTACCCCACCTCCGTCACCCGCAGCGAGGACGGCACGGAGATCCGGAAGATGTACGACCTGGGGCCGGAGGACGATCCCGCCGGTATCCCCCGCTCCGGCTTTGAGCAGGGCGGCTTCCGCTACACCCTCACGGACCTGCTCCAGCAGGAGGCGCCCGAATACCAGGAACGCCAGCACACGGAGACATTTACGGTGGAGAGCCCCAGCAAGGACATGGAGACGGTCCTGGGCCTGCTGCCCCAGGAGCGGGAGTTCATGTCCGAGGACGGATTCACCGGCACCCTGGCCCTCCGGCTGGACACCGTCCAGGTGGAGGTGGCGGGATACGGCAGCGCCAGCAAGACCGTCACCGCCACCCGCAGCTACCCCAACCTGTCCGGGCAGGACACCAGCTATATCCCCAAGACCATCCAGGACAACGGCAGGACCATGACCCTCCAGACCATCGACTGGCAGACGGACAACACCGCCAACGTGGACGGGTATGCTATCGGGGACCGGTACACCGCCGTTGCCACCTACAGCGGCACCGCCACCAACAGCTATGTCACCGGCTACAATGTGACGGCGGAGTACGCCGGGACCATCAGCCGGATCGCCCTGGACCGGGTGCGGTATGTGGCCATCTTCGAGGGCTCGCCCATTGAGCCCATCCCACCGGCGGAGCCGGGCAACGCCGGGGACCAGGAGTCCGGCGGCGCATTCGCATTCAACTGGCTGTACGTGCTGGTCCCCCTGGGCGCGGTGGCCGCGGTGGGCGGCGGCATCGGCCTGGCCCTGCTGCTGAAACGCAGAAACGAACATGAGGAGGAAGATACAGAATGAAACATCCCGAAAAACACATTGCCGCTCTGCTGCTGGTGCTCTGCGCCATGCCCAGTCTGGCCGCGCCGGCCTTCGCACTGGAGTACACCTTTGACGGAGCCAGCGGCGCGGAGTACGGCAAGCCCACGTCCATCGACGTGGTGCTCACCCCGGACGGGGGCGCTGCGAAAAATGAGGACATCAGCAAGAACGCGGCCCTCATCCCGCCCGCCTTCGGCAGCGCCAGCGCGGACACGCTGTACACCGGCGAGTACCTGACGCCCAACCTGGTGCCGGGGAATCAGCCCGGCGCAGGCGCCGTGGTGAACGGCTCCGGCAACGTACAGTACCCGCCCGCGGCATCCAACAGCGCTACTTCCACCGGCAGTACCGGAAATGACGGGACCGCCGTCCCGCCCGCTGCCAACACATCCTCCGGTACGGCCTCCGGCTACACCGCCGTGACGCAGGACCTCTACTACAGCGACGGCTCCCTTGGCACCCTGTCCATCCCTGCCATCGGACTCAAGGTCAAAGTGGTGGAGGGCACGGACAACGCCGCCCTGGCCAAGGGCGCGGGCCACTTCCCGGAGAGCAGCATCTGGGATGGCAACGTGGCCTTCGCGGCCCACAACCGGGGGACCAACAGCTACTTCGGCCAGATCCACCCCCTCTCCTACGGCGACACCGTCAC
>CANRHK010000131.1 GCA_947630395.1 uncultured Oscillospiraceae bacterium | reverse complement strand
GCCTTGTTCATGGCCATGCCCGAGGCCAGATGGCCCGATCCCGTGTAGCGGATGCCCAGCAGGTCAAAGGCCGCCTGCACCCGGCCGTCCTCGCCGCACTCGCCGTGGAGGCCCAGGAACACCACGTCCGCCATGGCGCACACCCGGAGTACGCTGGGGCCGAAGAGGCTGGGGGACTGGTCCCTGCGGCTGCGCCGCACCGCCTCCAGATCCGGGGCCTGGGGCTGGATCACCCAGCCGCCGCAAAGGCCGTCCGGCTCGTCAAAAATATCCTCCAGAGGCTTTTCGTAGCCCTCCAGGCCCAGAAACATATCGATCAGTACAGCCCGGTGTCCCAGCCCCCGCAGGGCGCGGCAGATACTCTCGCCGGACACCAGGGACACCTGCCGCTCCGGGGAGAGGCCCCCGGCCAATACCACAACGTTCCGCTCCATATGCGCTCCCCTTGTTCTTACTGTTGGTCATAAGCCATAACAGTATACCATAAGGTGGTGGGAAATACAACCAGCAACCGCAATTTTAGCACTCAATATGTAAGAGTGCTAAAATTCACAAACCGGACATAAAGATTGCAATATTTGTTCATACTTGGATTGTATCATACAATCATCAAAAAAATATTGGAGGCTGAACACCATGTTTGAACTGATTCCCTTTGCCAATGGCCGCATTGACCCCTACCGTCCCTTCCGCGATCTGGAGGACCTGGAGCGCACCTTCTTCGGCGGCAGCTCCCTGGGCTTCAAGACCGATATCCGGGACACCGGCGACGCCTATGTGCTGGAGGCCGACCTGCCCGGCGTGAAGAAGGAGGATATCCACATCGACGTGGATGGCGATTGCCTCTCCATCACCGCCCAGCGCAGCGCCAGCAGCGAAGAGAAGGACCAGGAGGGCAACTATGTCCGCTGTGAGCGCTCCTACGGCTCCTTTGCCCGCAGCTTCGATATCTCCGGCGTCCGCTCGGAGGACCTGAAGGCCGCTTACAGCGACGGCGTGCTGACCCTGACCATGCCCAAGCGCCAGAAGACCGTCCCCACCTCCCGGAGGCTGGAGATCCAGTGACGGCAACACAATCGCACACAGAGGGGGAGGGCCCGGAGGGGTCCTCCCCCTCTGTGTGCCCTGTCGTGGCGCACTATTCCTTTTTTCTATGGAAAGTATAGCTTTTCCTCCATTTACACCCGCCGCCGGATGTGTTATGATACATTGACCCAAAATTCGAAATCCTTTTAAGGGCGGTGACGCGTATGCGGGAGAAGCTTCGCTCGGCCTGGGGCCTCTACCTGTACTTTTTCAAAATCGGCTGGTTTACCTTCGGCGGCGGCTGGAGCATTGTGGCCCAGATGCAGACGGACTTTGTGGAGAAGAAAAAGGTCATCGACTCCCAGGAGCTGCTGGACATCGTCAGCGTGGGCCGCAGTTTGCCGGGCACCATGATCGGCAATGTGGCCTACCTCTTCGGCTACCACCAGTGCGGCGTGTTGGGGGGCGTGCTGGCGGTGCTGGGCATCATTACTCCGCCGCTGGTCATCCTCAGCATTGTGACCCTCTTCTACCACTCCTTCCGGGACAACGTCTATGTGGCCCGGGCTCTGGTGGGTGTGCGGGCCGTGGTGGCGCCGGTGATCCTCTCCGCCGTGTGGAAGCTCCAGAAGGCGGGGTCGGCCCTGCCTAAGCCCCTGTTCTACGGCCTCATGGCCGTGGGGTGCGTGCTGTCCTTTGTGTTCCAGATCAGCAGCGTTTTGGTGGTGCTGGCGGGAGTGGCTTTCGGCGTGGGCTACCACCTGATGATGCGGAAGAAGGAGGCGGCTGAGGCGTGATTGTCAGGATTTTGCAGCTGTTCTGGAGCTTCCTCCAGATCGGATTTACCAGCTTCGGGGGGCTGTCCATGATTCCCCTCATCAGCAGCGAGATGCTGGGCCACGGGTGGATGACCTCCACGGAGGTGTCCGACATTGTGGCCATCGCGGAGATGACCCCCGGGCCCCTGGGGCTCAACTGCGCTACCTTCGCCGGTATCCGGGTGGCGGGCGTGGCCGGGGCGCTGGCGGCTAACTTCGGGATGCTGATGCCTACCTTTACCATCTGCGCGGCGGGGGCCGTGTTCTTTGAGAAATTTAAGAACAGCAGCGCACTGAAGCATGTGATGACCGCCGTCCGGCCGGTGTGCATTGGGCTTATCTGGGCCGTGATCATCAACCTCTGCCTGGAGAACTACTGGGTAGGCGGCAGCGTTCAGCCGGTCAGTATCCTGATTGGGCTTCTGGGCGTGTATCTGCTGCTGAAAAGGAAGTGGAGCGTGCCTAAGGTGATCTGCGTGGCCGCCATGCTGGGCGTGGTGTTCTGCCGGTAGACAGAAAAGGACATGGACGCAGCGCAAGGGAGAGGACCGGCAGGCCCTCTCCCTTGTCAGTTCAGCAGATACACCCCGAAATTCAGATACCCCGCAAAGGTCACCCACGCCAGGTAGGGCAGAAGCAGCCACCCCGCCGCCGCTGAGATCTCCCGAAAACGCCGCCAGGTCACCAGCACCAGCACCCACAGCAGCACCAGCCACAAAAAGGAAAACAGATACCACTCCATGGTGAAGAACAGCGTGGGCCAGAGGAAGTTCACCAGCAGCTGGGCCCCGTAGACGTTCAGCGCGCTTCTGGTCCGCTCCTTCGGCCCGTCCGCCTGGATCACCAGATAGGACGCAAGGCCCATCATCAGGTACAGCGCCGTCCACACCACCGGGAACACCCACCCCGGCGGCGACAGGGGCGGCTGGCGCAGCAGGGAGTATTTCGCCATGCTCCCCCGGGTCAGCAGCGCCGACGCACCCCCCACCGCCAGGGGGATGGCCTCGCAGATCAGCAGCTTTTTCCACGATATTCTCATATGCCTATCACCTCGCATATACTGTATGCGGTTTTTCCGGTTTTATGAAAACAGCCCGCCGGGGCGGTGAAAACGCATGGAAATATCCTACTCTATGCTGGGGAATTTCCCTGTTTTTCACAAATTCTAAAAATTGCGGTTCCCTCTTGACACGGGCGTTAGAAAGTGCTAACTTATGGATTGGTTAGAAAAAGCTAACCACAAAAATCATTCTGTTTCGACAGAGGAGGAGGCGCCGTGATGCCCTTGACAATGGCTCAGCCCGGTGAGTACAACCTCATCAAGAGGGTGGGGGGACGGCCGGAGACCCGGCAGTTTCTGGAGAACTTGGGCTTTGTTCCCGGCGGACAGGTGTCTGTGATCAATCGGGTGGGCGGCAGCCTCATCGTGGAGGTCAAGGGGACCCGCGTGGCGGTGAACCGGGATATGGCCGCGAAAATCATGGTGTGAGCGCCGGGAGGCGCTGGGCCAGTACAGTTTTGGAAAGGAGAAAGACTATGGAGACGTTAAAGACCGCCAGGGTCGGCTCCACCGTCCAGGTGGTGAAGCTCCACGGCGAGGGCGCGGTGAAGCGCCGGATCATGGACATGGGCATCACTAAGGGTGTGGAGATCTACGTCCGCAAGGTGGCCCCCCTGGGCGACCCGGTGGAGGTCACGGTTCGGGGCTATGAGCTGAGCCTGCGGCGGGCGGACGCCGAGATGATCGAGGTGCGGTGACCTCTGATTGCGGGGCGCGGGGGAGCGCCTTTTCTTTGACACGGGAGTTAGCAAGCGCTAATTAGCTGATGCTAATTCCTGGCAACACATATCAAATTGGAAGGAGTTTTCGCGACATGAGTACCAAAATCGCCCTTGCCGGAAACCCGAATACCGGTAAGACGACGCTGTTTAACGCACTGACGGGCACCAACCAGTACGTGGGCAACTGGCCCGGCGTCACGGTGGAGAAGAAGGAGGGCAAGCTGAAGGGGCAGAAGGACGTGACAGTTACGGACCTGCCTGGTATCTACTCCCTGTCGCCCTATACGCTGGAGGAAGTGGTGGCCCGGAACTATTTGGTGCAGGAGCGGCCCGACGCTATCCTCAACATCATCGACGGCACCAACCTGGAGCGGAATTTGTATCTCACTACCCAGCTGATGGAGCTGGGCATCCCGGTGGTAGTGGCCGTCAACATGATGGACATTATCAGGAAGAACGGCGACAAGCTGGACACCAAGAAGTTGGCCGGCACCCTGGGCTGCCCGGTGTATGAAATCTCCGCCCTGAAGGGCACCGGCATTGACGAGGCCGCGAGGGGCGCCGTCGCCGCCGCCGGTCAGGAGGCCCCGCCCCCGCCTCACCGGTTCTCCGGCCCCGTGGAGCACGCTTTGGCCCACATTGAGGAGCTGGCCCTCCACAAGCTGCCGGAGAACCAGCAGCGGTGGTTCGCGGTGAAGCTCTTTGAGCGGGACGGCAAGGTGGGTGAGCAGCTGAAGCTGGACAGCGGCACCTTAAAGCACATTGAGGGCGACATCAAATCCTGCGAGGAAGAGCTGGACGATGACGCCGAGAGCATCATTACCGCCGAGCGGTACAACTGGATCGGCAGCATTATCGGCAGCTGCTACAAGCGGAAGAACCAGAGTGGTTTGACGATCTCTGACCGGATTGACAAGATCGTCACCAACCGCTTCCTGGCCTTGCCCATCTTCGCCGTTATCATGCTCCTGATCTATGCCATCGCTATGGGCACCTCCCCGGCGGCGCTGTTTGACGGCTCCTTCCGGGAGGGCGAGGCCTGGGGCATCGGCATCGGCAGCTGGGGCACCGACTGGGCCAACGATGTGCTCTTTGGCGAAATTGTCCCCGGCTTCTTTGGCACCGTCCTCACCGCTGTGGGCGTGGCCGAGGGCAGCTGGCTCTACGGTCTGATTCAAGATGGCATTGTGGCCGGTGTGGGCGCGGTGTTGGGATTTGTGCCCCAGATGCTGGTGCTGTTCTTCCTGCTGTGCATCCTGGAGGACGTGGGGTATATGGCCCGAATCGCCTTTATCATGGACCGTATTTTCCGCCGCTTCGGCCTCTCCGGCAAGAGCTTTATCCCTATGCTGGTGGCCACCGGCTGCGGCGTGCCCGGCATCATGGCCTCCCGGACCATTGAGCAGGACCGGGATCGGAAAATGACCGTCATGACCACCGCCTTCATGCCCTGCGGCGCCAAGCTGCCCATCATCGGGCTCATCGCCGGGGCGCTCTTCCACAACTCCCCCTGGATCGCCGCCTCCGCCTATTTTCTGGGCATGGGTTCCGTCATTGTCTCCGGCATCATGCTGAAGAAGTTTAAGGCTTTTGCCGGTGAACCCGCGCCCTTTGTTATGGAGCTGCCCGCCTACCACAAGCCCAGCGCCGGCAATGTGCTGCGGGGCACCTGGGAGCGGGGCTGGAGCTTCATCAGGCGGGCCGGAAGCGTGATTGTGATTGCGTCCATCCTGATTTGGTTCCTCCAGGCGTTTGGCTTCCAGAACGGCTTCGGCATGGTGGACGACAACGACTACTCCCTGCTGGCCTATGTAGGCCGGGCTTTTGCCTGGATCTTCATCCCCCTGGGCTTCGGCGAGTGGAGGCCCGCTGTGGCCACCATCGGCGGCCTCGTGGCAAAGGAGAATGTGGTGGGCATGTTCGGCGTGCTCTACCACTACGCCGGGGAGCTGAGCGAGAACGGCGACGAGCTCTGGGCCATGGTGGCCGCGGACTACACCGCCCTCTCCGCTTTCTCCTTCATGACCTTCAATCTGCTGTGCGCTCCCTGCTTCGCCGCCATGGGCGCTATCAAGCGGGAGATGAACAACACCAGGTGGACTTTGGCCGCCATCGGCTACATGTGCCTGTGGGCCTATGTGGTGGCGCTCATTATCTACCAGTTGGGGCTGCTCTTTACCGGCGGCACATTCGGAATCTTCACCGTTGTGGCGTTCGCGCTGCTGGCCGGTATCCTGTATCTGCTGTTCCGGCCCTACCGGGAGAGCAGCACCCTGGCGGGCAACATCCGCTCTGTCGCCGGCGCCCGCTGAAGTCCCGGCTTTCCCTGAAAGGAGGTTCCCATGCTGGCATACATTGCGTCCCATATGGGCTACGTCCTGGTGAGTTTGGTGCTGGTTCTGATTGTGGCCGCTATTCTCCGGGGGATGGTCCGAGGGAAGAAGAACGGCAAAAGCGCCTCCTGCGGGGGCGGCTGCGGCGGGTGTCCCAATGCGCCGTATTGCCACCCAGGGGCGGACCGGCGCCGCAAATGAATTTGTGCCATATCGCCCTCTCCTGGCGATTTGACAGCCATGCCTGAATGTTTCCTCTATCCTAAAAGCCTGAGGGGCCCCGGACAGACGTCCGGGACCCCTTGGGCTTTTCGCATAGCGGCGGGGGCTCCGCCCCCGGGGGGAAAAGATGTTCATAGTGTTTTTGTCAAGGAATTTCACAGACACATCTCTCTGTGGAAGACGGAATTTGGCGGGAGGGGGACATGACATGGCGCGGGAGATCATGCGGGTCGAGGCGTTCCTTGCGCAGAGGGCGGAACTGGCGACGCCGGAGGACTTGCCGGTGGCACAGCCGGAATGCTCCGGGGCTCCCGCCGCGGCATGACGGAACATTCCCGCTTGTCGGGAATGAGCGCCCTTCATAGATAAAAAAGCTCCCGGTTTCCGAAGAAACCGGGAGCTTTTTGTCTTATCAGGAAATTACAATGTCGTACTTCTCCACGTCCACCAGCACCGTGCCCACGGCGTCGAAGCTGATGGCATCCGCCTCCTGGCGGGTGTAGATGGTGGCGGAGGCGGCCTGCTCGCCGTCGTTGACGAACACCTCCACGCTGTAGCGGTCCAGGATGACCCGCAATTTGATCTCCCCGCCTCTGGGCCGCACCGGGAAGCTGCGGGTGTGTACAATGTCCGCGTTGCTGCCGCTGCGGGTGCGGTCGATCTTCAGGATGCTGGTGTCCGGCTTGTAGCGGATGGTGGTGACGAACTCCCCGTCCCGGGCCACGTTCAGCCGGAAGCAGGTATAAGTATCCCGGCTGACGGGCCGGACGGTGACAGTCATGTCCACCATGCGGCCCTGGAGGCCGTGGAGGGAGGTCTCGCCGTTCACCAGCACGTTCTGATAGGTCACCTTGTCCCGGCGGCAGGCCTCCAGCTCCCGGACGGGGACCTGGTAGAGGCGGCCGTTCCGGACGCTGAGCTCCCGGGGCAGGGACATCTGGCCGAACCAGCGGCTGTTGTGGGGCTTGCCGCCGATGGTGTTCCAGTTCTGCATCCAGCCGATCATGATCCGCCGCCCGTCGGGGGTCAGGAGGGTCTGGGGCGCGTAGAAGTCGATGCCGTAGTCAATGGCCTGGACGTTCTCCCGCTGGAAGGCGTGGGTCTCCGG
>CANRHK010000130.1 GCA_947630395.1 uncultured Oscillospiraceae bacterium | reverse complement strand
GTCTTCTCCCAGTTCGACAACGACGGCCACGACAACTATACCGAGCTGAAGCAGAAGAACATCGACACCGGCATGGGCCTGGAGCGTCTGGCTGTGGTCTGCCAGGACGTGGACTCCCTGTTCGACGTGGACACCGTGATGAACATCACCAATGAGGTGTCCCGGCTCACCGGCGCCACCTATGGCCGGAGCCACAAGATGGACGTGTCCCTGCGGGTCATCACCGACCACATCCGGGCGTCCGTCATGATGATCTGCGACGGCGTGACGCCCACCAACGAGGGCCGGGGCTACGTGCTACGCCGGCTTCTGCGCCGGGCCGCCCGTCACGGCAAGCTCCTGGGCGTGAACGAGCCGTTCCTCTACAAGATCGTGGACATGGTGGTCCATGAGAACGAGGGCCACTATCCCGACCTGCGGGAGCGGCAGAGCTACATCACCAACACCATCCTCCACGAGGAGGAGAACTTTGCCCGCACCATTGATGGCGGCATGCGCATCTTCGCCGAGATGCTGGACGCCCATAAGCAGCGGGGCGAGAGCGTCTTCTCCGGCGCCGACGCCTTCAAGCTCTATGACACCTACGGCTTCCCCCTGGACCTGACGGTGGATATGGCCGACGAGCAGGGCATGACCGTGGACGAGGCGGGCTTCCAGGCCCTCATGGAGGAGCAGCGCCAGCGGGCCCGGAAGGCCCGGGAGGCCCTGGGCGATCTGGGCTGGGCCGGCGTGGAGTTCGGCAAGGACGTGCCCGAGACCGTCTTCGACGGCTATGCGCACAACAGCATCGAGGGTGCCAAAGTGGTGGCCCTGGTGGTAGAGAACGAGCAGGCCGAGGAGCTGATGCCCGGCGTGGAGGGCATCGCGGTCCTGGACAGAACCCCCTTCTACGCGGAGATGGGCGGCCAGGTGGCCGACCGCGGCGTCATCACCGCGGAAAATATGACCTTCGTGGTCACCGACGTACAGAAGAACAAGGGCGGCAAATATATGCACTACGGCAAGGTGACACAGGGCGTCCTGAAGCTGGGCGACGCCGTCACCGCCGCCATTGACACTGAGCGCCGGGCCGCCATCCGCCGGGCCCACTCCGCCACCCACCTGCTGGACAGGGCGCTGCGGGACGTGCTGGGCGACCACGTGCACCAGGCGGGTTCCCTGGTGGAGCCGGACCGGCTGCGGTTCGACTTCACCCACTTCTCCGCCATGACCCCGGAGGAGCTGGCGAAGGTGTCCGCCGCCGTCAACGACGCCATCCTGGCGGGCTATGACGTGGTGACCGACGAGCTGCCCATCGAGGAGGCCAAGAAGAGGGGGGCCATTGCCCTCTTCGGCGAGAAGTACGGCGACGTGGTTCGGGTTGTCGATATGGGCCGGGGCTACAGCGTGGAGTTCTGCGGCGGCACCCATCTGGACAACACCGCCAAGGCGGGCGTGTTCCACATCAGCAGCGAGTTCTCCGTGGCCAGCGGCGTCCGCCGCATCGAGGCCACCACGGGCCGGCTCTCCCTGGACGTGATGAACCGGAACCAGCAGATGCTCTTTCAGGCCGCCGCAGCTCTCAAGGCCAAGCCCGCCGAACTGCGGGAGAAGGCGGAGAGCACCATGGCCGAGATCAAGCGCCTCCACCAGCTGGTGGAGAAGTTCAAGGCCCGGGAGGCCGCCGGCGAAACCGAGCGCATCCTCTTTGGCGGCCACGGTGTCGGCGGCTTGAAGGTCCTCACCGCCACGGTGCCCGACGCTGACGCCAACCGCCTGCGGCAGATGGGCGACATTCTCCGGGACAAGGAACCCGCTGTTGTCGCCATGCTGGCCACGGTCAGCGGAGAGAAGATCACCCTCCTGGCGGTCTGCGGCAAGGAGGCCGTGGCCAAGGGGGTCAGGGCCGGGGATATCATCAAGACCATCGCGCCCATCTGCGGCGGCAGGGGCGGCGGCAAGCCCGACAGCGCCATGGGCGGCGGCAATAACCCGATGAAGCTGGACAACGCTCTGGCGGCCCTGGACGATTTCGTGGCGGCCAAGCTTGGCGTGTAAACCGCCCGGCGGAATCACAGACCGGTTTTCCGCCCTGCCTCTCCGGCGGCAGCGGGGGCTGTACCAGATTCTCGAGTCTGTCAGCCGGTTTGGCGCAAAAGGGGAATGACAAACTGGATCGGATGTGCTATACTGTAGAAAAATTCCGAAGGAGGTTTTCCATGACCAGAGACGATTTGCAGCGCCTGCGGGCGCTGGATATCGACCTGTCCGCCCTGGGGCTGGAGCAGCGGGAGCTGACGCCCTACTTCTGCACCCCCGTGGGGGCGGAGCCGGTGGGCGATATCGGCTGCGACGGCGTCCACTTCGTCCTCCTGCCGGAGGACGAGCGGGTGTTCTGCGTGGACCCCGCCATGGGGGAGGAGGGCACCTACGTGCTCCCCGTGGGGGAGAACCTGCGGGAGTTCCTCTCCTTTGTGCTGTACTGTAGGGACGCCAATCCCATCTCTCAACTGTGGTGGATGGACGAGCCCCGATTCCGGGATCTGCTGCGGGAGGACGCGGAGGCGTCCTGGCCGGGATGCGAGGAGTTCTTCGCCAAAAAGGGCGCGGCCCTGGCCGCCGTCGCGGCGGAGTTCGATCTGGCCCCGGAGGACCCCTACGCCAAAGTGAAGGCCATGCAGGCGGCTTTCGATTCGTCGGTGCTGCAATTTTCGGCGGAGTACTACGACGTGCTGGGCCTGGATCCGCCGGAGGGCATGGAGCTCCCGCCCCATACGCCCGGCCCGGAGCACACCGTCACCTTCAAGGTTGAGATCCGCAGCGGGGAGGATAAGCAGTAATTCCCAGTTACCACGCGCAAAACCGATACATTTGATAAAGGAGGTTTTTCCATGTCTGATGTGCTGAACTACCAAAGCGACTGCCTGTTCTGCAAGATCATCAAGGGGGAGATCCCGTCCGCCAAGGTGTATGAGGATGATTTCTGCTACGCTTTCAAGGACATCGATCCCCAGGCCCCTGTCCACTTCCTGGTGATTCCCAAGACCCATATCGCCTCCTGCGGGGCGGTTACCAAGCACAACTCCGCCCTGGTGGGCCACATCTTTGAGGTGATCTCCAAGGTCACCGGGGAGATGGGGATTACCGATTTCCGGGTGGTGTCCAACTGCGGGCCCCAGGCGGGCCAGTCAGTGCTGCATCTGCACTTCCATGTGCTGGCGGGGCGGGATATGACCTGGCCTCCGGGCTAAATATCATCAGGAGGGGGCTCCGTCCCGTGCCCTTTGCGCTAATCACAACGCCATTGCTCCCGGACTGCCAGCCGGGGTGTGTTTTTATCCCCCGCAGAGGGCAGTGCAGCAGACGGCGGGAATCGCCGCCGTCATTCTTTCCCTCAGAACTTCGGCAATTTCCCGCTTTGACCCTTGAATCCGCTTCCCAACGGCAAGCGCCTGGCAAGGAGGAAATCGTCCTCCGTGCCAGGCGCTTTTTGCGGTGTTAACTTTTGAAAGTACGGTGCTCAGGATCCCTGTTAGTCCGGTCCTTCGGGGATCAGTCCGGATAGGCGGAGGGAGCGGCCTTGACGCCGCGGCCCCACTCAATGGCGTTGACCAGGAAGAAGACCACCACACTGACGGCGCAGCCAAACACCACGGGCAGGATACCCAGGTAGAAGTCGCCGCCGCTGAGGTACTGCCAGAAGAGGAAGCCGATGGTGCCGGCCACCAGGGAGATGACGCCGGAGTTCTTGGTGGCCTTGGGCACGGCCAGACCCAGACCGTAGGCGGCGAAGGGGCCGGCGCAGCGGATGCCGAAGGCGAAGGTGTTCATGGTGGTGATGGGCACGCCCAGCATGGAGATCAGCATGGCGATGACGGCCGCAGCCACGTTGCAGGCCCGGGTGGCGAACACGATCTGCTTCTCGCTGAGGTTCTTCTTGCCGCCCAGGCCCAGGTACAGGTCGTTGATGACCATGGTGGACATGCACAGCAGGTTGGAGTCGGCGGAGGACATGGTGGCGCAGATGATGGCGGCGGAGATGAGACCCACGATGACGCCGGGGGCGTGGACGCTGGTGACGGCCATCATGGCGTTGCTGCCGTTCTCAGCCAGGTTGGGGATGGTGTCCTGGACAGCCAGAGCGGCCAGACCCAGCAGGGTGGGGAAGATGGACATAGCGGCCATGAGGATGGCGGAGAGCCAGCTGGCGTTCTGGGCGGTCTTCTCGTCCTTGGCGGTCTCAAAGCGGGAGACCATCTCGGGGCCGGCCAGGAAGGTGCAGAAGTAGTTGAAGATGTAGCCGATGATGGTGATCCAGCCGATCTTGGTGAAGCTCAGCTGCACCGGGGGCAGCGCGGCGGAGATGGCTTCCCAGCCGCCGCAGCCCTTAATGACAAAGGGCGTGGCGATGGCGAGGCCCACCAGGATGATGATGAACTGGACCAAATCGGAGATCTGGTCGGCAATCATGCCGCCGAAGGTGGTGTAGAGGATGATGACCAGGCCGGCAATCACCAGAGCCACATTGGTGGGGATACCCGTCAGGGTGGCCACCACGGTGCCGGAGGCGGCGATCTGGGACGAGGTCAGGCAGAACAGGGACAGGATGCTCAGAATGGCTGTGAAGGTGGAAGAGCCTTTGCCGAAGCGGCGGCCCACCACCTCGGGGATGGTGACGGCCATGGTCTTGCGGATCTTGGGGGCGAAGTAGGCCAGGGGGATCATGGCAATGGACGCGGCCAGCACGTACCAGATGGCGCTCATGCCCCAGGAACCAAAGGCCTTCTGGGCCAGGCCGGTGGTGCACCCGCCGCCGATGTTGTTGGCGGACAGGGAGAAAGCCACCATAAAGAGGCCCATCCGGCGCCCGGCCAGCATGTAGTCCTGGCTGTCCTTGATGTGCAGCTTACCGACGATAAAGCCGATGGCCAGCATGCCCACCAGATACGCCACGACGATGACTAGGGGGACGATCTGAAGTTGCATAGCGATTCCTCCGAAAAATGAAATTTTCTTCCAGGTTCCGCCTCTCTCCTTCCCCAACGAAACAGCGAAACCCAAAAGATACATAAATTCTATCACATTATGAACAAATTGTAAATACCCTGGAGAAAAATAGCTAAAAATTTTTTTGAAAGCCAAAAAGTATTTTGATTGTACGTATATTACAGACAAATAGCCCAATTATACGGACAATGTGAAGAGGCACGCAGAGCCGTTGCGATAAATTGACGGTTTTTTTTGCTTCTTCCTTGCACTTTTTGTGCAGATGTGATACGATAACAAAAAGGGGGGTGAGCACATGCCGTTTGACACATTGATTCGCGGCGCCATGGTACTGGATGGATCCGGCCGTCCGGCCTTTCCCGCCGACGTGGCCATCCGGGACGGGCGGATTGCGGCAGTGGGAGACCTCTCCCAGGCGGAAGCCGGGGAGACGGTGGAGGCCCGGGGCCGGTATCTGACCCCCGGCTTCATCGACGTGCACCGCCACGCGGACGCGGCCCTGTTCCGCCCCGGTTTCGGCGAGGCGGAGCTGTGCCAGGGACTCACCACTATTATCAACGGCAACTGCGGCCTCTCCATCGCCCCCATGACCGGGGGATACGACTCCGCCGCCGCGGCCTATCTGGCCCCGGTGCTGGGGGAGATTCCCCCGGCGCTGCGCTTCTCCTCTCTGGAGGCGTATTTCCGGGCGGTGCGCCGCGCCGCGCCGCCCCTCCACCAGGGAATGCTGGTGGGGATGGGGATGCTGCGCACCTGCGTGGCAGGGTTTGCCGGCGGCGATTTGGATCGGGAGCAGGAGCGGCGGCTCCACATCCTGCTGGAGCAGGCGCTGGCCGACGGAGCCCTGGGGGTGTCCCTGGGATTGGGGTACGCCCCGGAGTGCTTCTGCTCCACCGGCGGCCTTATCCGCTCTCTGGCGCCCCTCCGGGGCAGCGGCATCCCCGTCACCGTCCACATGCGGCAGGAGGGGGACGGCGTGGCGGAGGCCCTGGAGGAGATGCTGACCGTGGCCCGGGCGCTGAGGACGCCAGTGGAGATCAGCCATCTGAAAGCCATTGGCCGCCGCAACTGGCGCCGGCGTGTGCCGGAGATGCTCCGCCGCATCGCCCGGGCCAGGGAGGAGGGGGTGAGCGTGGGTTGCGACGTGTACCCCTACGCCGCCGGGTCCACCCAGCTCATCCACGTTCTGCCTCCGGAGTTCCAGGAGGGGGGCACGGAGGCGCTGCTGGAGGCCTTGGCCGACCCCTATGACCGGGCCCAAATCCGCCGCCGCATGGAGGAGGGCAGCGACTTTGAGAACATTATCCTCCTGGTGGGGTTTGAAAATGTCCGCGCCACCTCCCTCAGCCGGGAGGAAAACCGGAAATACGAGGGCCGATCCATCGCGGACATTGCCGCGGCGGAGGGCAAGGAGCCCTTCGATGCCCTCTTTGACCTGCTGCTGGAGGAGGAGTGTACCCCCGCCATGATCGACTTCATCGCCCATGAGGACGACATCGCGGACATCCTCCGGGCTC
This sequence comes from uncultured Oscillospiraceae bacterium, assembly GCA_947630395.1. GTDB lineage: Bacteria > Bacillota > Clostridia > Oscillospirales > Oscillospiraceae > Pelethomonas. Next base: position 791 of record CANRHK010000130.1, on the reverse strand, counting down.
CTTTCTCCGGCGTCATCTCCGACGCCATCTACCCCAGCCGGGGCCTGCCACACCCCCGGCTCTGCGGCACGTTCGCCCGGCTGCTGGAGACCTACGTCCGGGAGCGGCGGGTGCTGTCCCTGGAGGCGGCGGTCCACAAGGTGACCGGCAAGGCCGCCTCCCGCTTCGGACTGGAGCGGAAGGGACGGATTGCCGTGGGGGCGGACGCGGATCTGTGCCTCTTTGCCCTGGAGGACATCCACGAGCCCGGCACCTACGCCGGCCCGGCCCGGCCCGCCCAGGGCATGGCCGCGGTCTATGTGGGCGGCGTTCTGGCCGTCCGCGACGGCCAATATATCCGGAAGGGCGCGGGGACCTGCCTGCGCCGGTAGTTCCCATAAAGGAGTTTGCAATGAACAGAGAAGAATTGCTGATCCCCTTCTGCCAGGAGGCCCTGCGCATCCCCAGCTACTCCGGCCAGGAGGGGGAGATTGCCCGCTTTTTCAAGGGCAGGATGGAGGAGTATGGCTTTGACGAGGTCCGCATCGACCGATACGGCAGCGTTCTGGGTATCCTCCGGGGGAAGCGGCCCGGCCCCACCGTCCTCCTGGACGGCCACATGGACACGGTGGACGTCATCGACGGGAAGGAGTGGACCTATCCGCCCTTCGGCGGGGAAATCCACGACGGGAAGATCTATGGCCGGGGCGCCTCGGACATGAAGGGCAGCGACACCGCCATGATCTCCGCCGCCGCCCAGTTCGCCGAGGACACGGACCGGGACTTCGCCGGCACGGTGTGCGTGTCCTGCA
>CANRHK010000129.1 GCA_947630395.1 uncultured Oscillospiraceae bacterium | reverse complement strand
GCCTTGGCGAAGGTGTAGGCCATGCCGCCGCCGATGATCACGGTGTCGGCAATCTCCAGCAGGTTGTTGATGACGCCGATCTTGGTGGAGACCTTGCTGCCGCCCAGGATGGCCACCAGGGGCCGCTTGGGGTTGGCAAGAGCGCCGCCGATGAAGTCCAGCTCCTTCTGGATCAGGAAGCCGCTGACGGCGGGCAGATAGGCGGCCACGCCGGCGGTGGAGGCGTGGGCCCGGTGGACCGCGCCAAAAGCGTCGGAGACGTACACGCCGTCCGCGCCGGCCAGGTCGGCCATGGCCTTGGCGGTGGCGGGATCGTTCTTGGTCTCGCCCTTCTCAAAGCGGGTGTTCTGGAGCAGCATAATCTCTCCGGGCTGGAGGGCGGCGGCTTTGGCCTGGGCGTCCGGGCCCACCACGTCGCCGGCCAGGATGACCTCCTTGCCCAGCAGCTCGCTCAGGCGCTTGGCCACGGGTTCCATGCAGAGGGCCTCCAGGGACTTCTTCCACTTACTCTCGGTGAGGGTGGCGGGGTCCTTGCCCTTCTCGGCCTGCTTCTTCACCCATTTCTCGAAGCTGGCCTCGGGCTTGCCAAGGTGGGAGCAGGCGATGACCGCCGCGCCCTGATCCAGCAGATACTGGATGGTGGGCAGAGCGGCGCGGATGCGCTTGTCGTCGGTGATGACGCCGCTGCCGTCCTTGGCCAGAGGCACATTGAAGTCACAGCGCAGCAGGACCTTCTTGCCCTTTACGTCAATGTCGGTAACGGTCTTCTTATTGTAGTTCATACCTTGCACATACTCTCCTTTCAAATAGTTGGAATGGTGGGACCATATGCGGTTCATAGGGGATATTCTGCTGTTGCGGTACGGATGCCTCAGTGGTCCTCCGCCATCTCGCCGAAGCCCAGCAGACCGGGAAAATGATTCTGCCGCAGGGCCTCGTAGACGAAAATGGCGGCGCTGTTGGCCAGGTTCAGGCTGCGGGCTTCGCTGACCATGGGCAGGCGGACGCACCGATCCCGGTGGGCCTGACGGAACTCCAGGGGCAGCCCCGCCGTCTCCTTGCCGAAAAACAGCCAGCAGTCGGGAGAGAAGCGGGCCTCGCTGTAGGCCCGGGGCGCCTTGGTAGTCGCAAGCCACAAGTCGTCCGCCGCCTCGGGGTGCCGGACGAAGAGGTCGTCCAGGCCGGTGTAGACCGTCACCTCCACCAGGTGCCAGTAGTCCAGCCCCGCCCGCTTCACCGCCCTGTCGCTGACGTCGAAGCCCAGGGGCTCCACCAGGTGCAGCCGGCTGCCGGTGGCGGCGCAGGTGCGGGCAATGTTGCCGGTATTCATGGGAATCTCCGGCTCCACCAGCACAATGTTCAGCACGCCATCACCAGCCTCTCGCCAAAGGCGGACCGTCAGAGTGCCGCCCTATTGAGGAACAGCGTACATTGTAAAACAAATCTCAGGTAAATTCAAGCATTATTCAATAAATTATTCCTTAAATTTTACCAAAAAAGGGGTGGCCCCAAAACCCGGTTTCGTGAAAGCGGAGAAATTAAAAGGGAAATTATGGGAAAAACTTGTGCAATTATCCCGAAAGCACAAAATTGGAGGGAGAAATGCGAGAAAAATGTGCATATGATCAGGAAAATTTTCCTTGCATAAAATGGCGCTTCTGGTATAATAGGAAGTAGATCCATAGGAAGGGGGTCGCCGCACCATGGACAGGAAATGTATTGTGATCTTTTTGACTGAGGACACGGCCCAAACCTATAACGGAAAACCGCTGATGTTGCAGGAAGCGCTGTTCTGCCCTGTATTGAACTGGTGTATGCGCGCATGGACCAAAAAAGGCATCCGGCGGTTTTTTGTTGTGTGCGACGAGAAGTACCACAAAGAGGTTCTCGCCTGCGTTCCGCCGGACGCCGTGGCGGTGGCGGGCACCGAGGACGACTACCAGCGGGATATCGGCGAGTTTGCCCACGGCTGCTGGATCGAGGAGGTCCGGGAGGCCGTGCTGCCGGTGGGCAGCATGATGCTGTCCTTCCATACGGTGCCGGAGCTCATCCGGCTCCAGGAGGCTGTCCGTGAGGACATTGTGGCCTACCATCAGCGCACCGGCGTGGCGGTGATGGACCCCCACACCACCTATATCGACCCCCGGGTCACCATCGCCCAGGGCACCATGATCCTGCCCGGCACCATTCTGCGGGGCAGCTCCGTCATCGGCGAGAACTGTGTTATCGGCCCCAACGCCATGGTGGTGGACTGCACTGTGGGCGACGGGTGCGAGATCAACGCCTCCCAGTGCTATGACAGCGTCCTGGAGGAGAACGTCCATGTGGGACCCTACGCCCACATCCGCCCCCACTGCCAGGTGGGCGCCGGGTGTAAGGTGGGCGCCTATGTGGAGATTAAGAACGCGGTGCTGGGCCGGGATACCAAGCTCTCCCACCTGACCTACGTGGGGGACGCCGACGTGGGCAGCCGGGTGAACTTTGGCTGCGGCACCATCACCTCCAACTACGACGGCTTCCGCAAGCACCGCACGGTCATCGGCGACGACGTGTTTGTGGGCTGCAACACCAACCTGGTCCCCCCGGTGACGGTGGGGGACGGCGCGTACATCGCCGCCGGTACCACGGTGACAAGAGACGTGGAACCCGACGCCCTGGCCGTGGGCCGGGTCCGTCAGGAGAATAAGGGCGGCTGGGCGAAAAAGCGCAGGGAGCTCTTTGGAAAGAAGAAGTAAACAGCTGCGGCAAAATGTTCCACTGTCCGAGGCGGGTCCGGCGGAGCAGGGCGGACCCCGTAACAACCATTCTGCCACAATGACGAAGAAATGAGGATATTGGAAATGATTTCTCACGGCAAGGATATGAAGATCTTCAGCGGCAACGCCAATCCCGGTCTGGCCAGGAACATCTGCAAGCTCATCGGCATCCAGCTGGGCGGCTCGGAGATTGGCCACTTCGCCGACGGCGAGGTGTACGCGTCCATCTTTGAATCTGTCCGCGGCTCCGATGTATTTCTGGTTCAGTCCACCAGCCGCCCCGTCAACGACAACCTGATGGAACTGCTCATCATGATCGACGCCATGAAGCGGGCCTCCGCCGGCCGGGTCACCGCGGTGATCCCCTACTTTGGCTACGCACGCCAGGACCGCAAGACCAAGGCACGTGATCCCATCTCCGCCAAGCTGGTGGCCAACATGCTCACCGCCGCCGGCGCGGACCGTGTACTCACCATGGACCTGCACGCGGCGCAGATCCAGGGCTTCTTCGACATCCCCGTGGACAACCTGCTGGGCAACCCCATCTTCGTGGACTACTACGCCAAGAAGTTCGGCGAGCGGTGCGAGGAGATGGTGGTGGTGTCCCCGGACGTGGGCAGCGTGGCCCGGGCCCGGGCTTTCGCCCAGAAGCTGCACATGAACCTGGCCATTGTGGACAAGCGGCGGCAGAAGGCCAACCAGTGCGAGGTCATGAACGTCATCGGCGACGTGGCTGGCAAGGACTGCATCCTTTTCGACGACATGGTGGACACCGCCGGCAGTCTCTGCAACGCGGCCAAGGCCATCGTGGAGGTGGGCGGCGCCAAGAAGGTCTTTGCCTGTGCCTCCCACGCGGTGCTCTCCGTCCCGGCCATTGAACGGATCAACGCCAGTCCTATTGTGGAGCTGGCCTTCCTGGATACTATCGCCCCCATCGACCCGGCGCTGAGCGCCAAGATCAAGTACCTGACCGTGGCTCCCATGTTCGCCGAAGCCATCGAGAGGATTTACCAGGAGATCTCCGTGTCGAAGCTCTGGGTGTGAGTCAAACGCCAGACGATTTTCGGGGCCGCCCTCGGGGGCGGTCCCTTTCATGAAGGAGTGTATTCCATGATCTTTGGCGGCAAGTCCGGCGGCTACCAGTGGCTGCTGGTGTGCCTGGGCAACCCGGGCCGGGAGTATGAGGAGACCCGGCACAACACCGGCTTCATGGCCGCCGGCGAGCTGGAGCGCCGGGAGGGCGTCAAAATCAACAAGCTGCGCTACCGGGCTCTCACCGGGGAGATCCGTGTGGGAGATCAGCGGGTGCTGGTGCTGAAGCCTCAGACCTATATGAATCTCAGCGGCGAGGCGGTAAAGCTGGCCGGGGGCTTCTATAAGATTCCCCCTGACCATGTGCTGGTGATCTCCGATGATGTGGCTTTGCCTCTGGGGAAGCTGCGGGTCCGCGCCGGCGGCAGCGCGGGGGGGCACAATGGGCTTAAAAACATCATCGCCCACCTGGGCACCGACCAATTCCCCCGCATCCGGGTGGGCGTGGGCGCGCCGGAGCGCCCGGACCACGAGATGGTGGACTGGGTCATCGGCAAGTTCACCCCGGCGGAGAGGAAGATTGTGGACGAGGCCGTAGGCCGCGCCGTAGACGCGGCGCTTTGTGTGATCGAAAGAGGCGTTCAAGAGGCGCAAAACCGATATAATTGAGCAAAGCGGCGGGCATATGCCCGCCGCTTATTCGTCCGGGATATAGGCCAGCACATCCTCCACGCGGCAGTCCAGCATTCTGCAAAGGTCGTTGAGGGTAGCGGTGGAGATGTTCCGATTGTGCTTCAGGGAATCCAAGGTGCCCCGGCTGAAATGGAACTTCTGGATCAAGGCGTAGGTGGTGACACCTTTTTCCCGCAAGGTCCGCCACAGCGGGTCATATACGATCATGGGCATCACCTCCACCCACATTTTCATTCATTATACTTTCGTGAGAAACACTTGAATATTCCCCAGATATCGGGTATAAGCGAAGTGAGGTGATGGAAGCAGATAGACCCAGGGTGCTGTGACAATTGCGGCTTTATGCTGGATATGTTTCCTCTTATCACGTCTGACGGCATCCTGGACAGGGAGAAGTGCCTGCTTTTGGAGATAATGGAACCGCCAGAGTGGGAACAATGCGAACCATCAACCGGGACAAAGCAATAGGCGCTTATCCGGCAAATCTCCCCTCGCGGAGTAGCACGGAGCGACGGCAAGCACCAGATACAAACAAAGCGGTACCGATGAATGCTTCTCCGGCCCCCGCCCACCCCCATCTCCCGCCAAAAAGGGGGGTCCAGCCCGTAGGGCTGGCGCGCTTTTTGGTGACTTTTTCTCGCGCGAGAAAAAGTCACCAAGGGTGAGGAAGCACTAAAGGAAGAAAACGGCCATCGAGGGGCTGGAAGCCCCACAGCGTCCATTGCGGTCAACTCCACCAATAAAATTCGATCAAATTCCCCCTTGTGCATTGCGAAAAAAAGGAATATAATGGCACCACGCCAAGGGCGAAACACTGGGCCATCCGCCGAGGCGGATGGCCCATGAACTTTTATAAGGAGGTTTTTCTTATGAAACGGATCGGTATGCTCACCAGCGGCGGTGACTGTCAGGCACTGAACACGGCCATGCGAGGCGTGGCCAAGACCCTGTTCAACGCCAAGGAGCAGGTGGAGATCTACGGCTTCCTTAACGGCTATCAGGGCCTCATCTACGGCAAGTTCCGGCTTTTGACCGGCGCGGACTTCGCGGGCATCCTCACCAAGGGCGGCACCTTCCTGGGCAGTAGCCGCACCCCCTTCAAGACCATCCGGGAGCCCGGTCCTGACGGCATCGACAAGGTGGCCGCCATGAAGCAGACCTACTACAAGCTTCAGCTGGACTGCCTGGTGATTCTGGGCGGCAACGGCACCCACAAGACCGCCAACCTCCTGCGGGAGGAGGGCCTCAACATCGTGACCCTCCCCAAGACCATCGACAACGACCTGTGGGGCACGGACATGACCTTCGGCTTCCAGAGCGCGGTGAACGTGGCCACCGAGTGCATCGACTACATCCACACCACCGCCGCCTCCCATGGCCGGGTGTTCATCGTGGAGGTTATGGGCCACAAGGCCGGCTGGCTGACCCTGAACGCGGGCATGGCCGGCGGCGCCGACATCATTCTGATCCCCGAGATCCCCTATGACATTAACAAGGTGGCCAAGAAGATCAAGGAGCGCCACGAGAGCGGCAGCCGCTTCACCATCCTGGCCGTGGCAGAGGGCGCCATCTCCAAGGAGGACGCCGCCCTCAGCAAGAAGGAGTACAAGAAGAAGCTGGCCAACCGGAAGTACCCCTCCGTGTCCTACGAGATTGCGGCCCAGCTCCAGGAGCTGGGCGGCGGCGAGGTGCGGGTCACCGTTCCCGGCCACACCCAGCGCGGCGGCAGCCCCTGCCCCTATGACCGCGTGTTCGCCAGCCGTCTGGGCAGCGAGGCCGCGAAGCTGATCCTCAAGGGCGAGTACGGCTTCATGGTGGGCTACAAGAACAGGGAGATCGTGAAGGTCCCCTTGGCGGACGTGGCCGGTAAGCTGAAGATGGTCGACCCGGACGCCTCTATCGTAAAAGAGGCCAAGATGCTGGGTATCTCCTTCGGCGACTGACAACATCCCCCTCATACGCAGAACCGGCGCCCGCTTCGGCGGGCGCCGGTCTTTTGTTCTTTTCTTTGTACTACAACGAGGTATTCGAGGCCGGGCCCGGGGTGCCCGGCAGTAAAAATTTTCCTTCTTTTCTTCCCCATGCCCGCCGGGCCGGGACTCCCGGTCCGGCGGGCAAACGCTGAAGCATAAAAAAATTTCCTCTTCCCCCTTGACAGAGGGCGTCTTTGTGTGCTTTAGTGGGATAGGATTTTTGCCCTGTGAGGAGAGTTTGCTTATGATCAGTGAAACGTTACAGCGCGCCCGGGAATTCGAGGCCAAGTACGCCCCCTTCATCCCCGAGGATCAGCGCCCCGCCTTCCACGTCACCCCCGCCATCGGCTGGATGAACGACCCCAACGGCTTCTCCCTCTACAAGGGGGAGTATCACCTCTTTTATCAGTACCACCCCTACTCCTGCGAGTGGGGCCCCATGCACTGGGGCCACGTGAAGACCAAGGACTTCCTCCGCTGGGAGCGTCTGCCGGCGGCCCTGGCCCCGGATATGGAGTACGACAAGAACGGCTGCTTCTCCGGCAGCGCCATTGAGCTGCCCGACGGGCGGCAGATGATTGTCTACACCGGCGTCCGCCGCCGTCTCAGTCCGGATGGCCGCACGGAGGAGATCCAGACCCAGTGTCAGGCGGTAGGGGACGGTGTCAACTACGGGAAGTGGCCCGCCAACCCGGTACTGACGGGCAAAGACCTGCCCGCCGGCGGCAGCGTCGTGGACTTCCGGGATCCCAAGGTCTGGCGGGACGGGGACGGCGTCTACCGCATGGTGGTGGGCAACCGGACCCCGGACGGCAGCGGGGCTATCCTGCTGTACGAGAGCGGGAACGCTGCGGACTGGAGGTTCGCCGCCACCCTGGACGCCTCCCGGAACCAGTACGGCCGGATGTGGGAGTGCCCGGACTTCTTCCCCCTGGACGGGAAGCAGG
>CANRHK010000128.1 GCA_947630395.1 uncultured Oscillospiraceae bacterium | reverse complement strand
CCGTTGACAGCGAATAGATTCATCTGCCCCTCGCGGAGTAGAACGGAGCGACGGAGTGCAGTACGCACAAACAAAGCAGTACCGATGAAAGCTTCTCTGACCCCCACCCACCGCCAGTCTCCCGCAAAAAAAGGGGGTCCAGCCCGTAGGGCTGGCGCGCTTTTTGGTGACTTTTTCCCGCGTGGGAAAAAGTCACCCAGGGTGAGTAGGGACCGAAGGTTCCTGCCGGACCCCCAAGGGGCTGGAAGCCCCCTGGCACCGCACCCCCGCAAAGAAACCGGATTTATTAAAGGAGGAAACTCTATGGCAAAAGTAACATTCCAGACCGACCTGTGCAAGGGCTGCGGGCTGTGTGTCAGCGCCTGCCCCAAGCACATCCTGGCCATCGCCAGGGATCAGCTGAACAAGAAGGGGTATTCCCCTGCGGTGATGACCGACCAGTCCAAGTGCATCGCCTGCGCGTTCTGCGCCACCATGTGCCCCGACTGCATCATCACCGTGGAGAAGTAAGGAGGTAACTATGGCAGAAAGAGTATTGATGAAGGGCAACGAGGCTATCGCGGAGGCCGCCATTCGGGCCGGCTGCCGCCACTACTTCGGCTACCCCATCACCCCCCAGACGGAAGTGGCCGCCTACATGGCCAAGAAGATGCCCAAGATCGGCGGCGTGTTCCTCCAGGCGGAGAGCGAAATCGCCTCCATCAACATGGTCTACGGCGCCGCCGCCGCCGGTATGCGGGTCATGACCTCCTCCTCCAGCCCCGGAATCTCCCTGAAGGGCGAGGGCCTCAGCTACATCGCCGGCTCCGATGTGCCCGCCTTTGTGGTCAACGTCCAGCGGGGCGGCCCCGGACTGGGCGGCATCCAGCCCAGCCAGTCCGACTACTTCCAGGCCACCAAGGGCGGCGGACACGGCGACTACCACATGATCGTCCTGGCCCCCGCCTCCGTCCAGGAGATGGCCAGCCTCACCATCAAGGGCTTCAACCTGGCGGACAAGTACCTCATGACCGCCATGATCCTGGCCGACGGCACCATCGGCCAGATGATGGAGCCCATCAGCTTCGAGGACGCCGAGATCGAGACCTACGACAAGCCCTGGGCCCTCACCGGCACCAAGATGCGGCGGCCCCACAACATTGTCAACTCCCTGTACTTAAAGCCCGATGAGCTGGAGCAGAAGAACTTTGAGCGGTACAAGAAGTACGCCGTCGTCGAGGAGAACGAGCCCATGTGGGAGGAGTACCGCATGGAGGACGCGGAGATCTGCGTGGTGGCCTTCGGCATCGCCTCCCGTGTGGCCAAGAACGCTGTAGTCGCGGCCCGGGCCGAGGGCGTCAAGGTGGGCCTGATCCGTCCCATCACCCTGTGGCCCTTCCCCAAGAAGCCTCTGCGCGCCGCCGCAGACCAGGTCAAGGCCTTTGTCAGCGTGGAGCTGAACATGGGCCAGATGATCGACGATGTGCGCCTGGCCATCGAGTGCAAAAAGCCCGTGAGCCTCTGCAACCGCGCCGGCGGCATGATCCCCAGCCCGGATCAGGTGCTGTCCGCCATCCGCGAGGCCCAGAAAGGAGAGAACTGATATGGCGATTGTATTCCAGAAGCCCCACGCCCTCACCGACGCAGTGCTCCACTACTGTCCCGGCTGCCCCCACGGCATCATCCACCGCCTGGTGGCCGAGGCCATTGACAGCCTGGGCATCGAGGGCGAGGCCATCGGCGTGGCCCCGGTGGGCTGCGCGGTCATGGCCTACGACTACTTCAACTGCGACATGATCGAGGCCGCCCACGGCCGCGCCCCCGCCACCGCCACCGGCCTCAAGCGCTGCCGCCCCGAGAACATCGTCTTCACCTACCAGGGCGACGGCGACCTGGCCTCCATCGGCATGGCGGAGACCGTCCACGCCGCGGCCCGGAACGAGAATATCACCATCATCTTCGTCAACAACGCCATCTACGGCATGACCGGTGGCCAGATGGCCCCCACCAGCCTCCCCGGCCAGGTCACCCAGACCAGCCCCTATGGCCGGGACGTGAAGCACTGCGGCTGGCCCATCAAGGTCTGCGAGCTGCTGGCCACCCTGGAGGGCCCGGAGTACATCGAGCGGGTGGCGGTGAACAACGTGAAGAACGTGAAGGCCGCCGGCAGGGCCATCAAGAAGGCATTCCAGAACCAGATCGAGGGGAAGGGCTTCTCCCTCATTGAGGTTGTCTCCGCCTGTCCCACCAACTGGGGCATGACTCCCCAGAAGGCCCTGGAGTGGGTGGAGAGCGACATGATCCCCTACTACCCCCTGGGCGTCTACAAGGACAGGAGCGCGGCAAAGGAGGCGGAAGCGAAATGAAAACCACCCAGATTCTGATCGCCGGCTTCGGCGGGCAGGGCATCCTGTTCGCCGGGAAGTTCCTGGCCTACAAGGGCCTGCTGGAGGACCTCCAGGTCTCCTGGCTGCCCTCCTACGGCCCCGAGATGCGGGGCGGCACCGCCAACTGCAACGTCATTCTCTCCGACGACCCGGTGGGCTCTCCCATTATCACCGACCCGGACGTGCTCATCGTCATGAACCTGCCCTCCCTCCAGAAGTACGTGGACACCGTGGTCCCCGGCGGGCAGATCTACGTGGACTCCACCCTCATCCAGGAGAAGGTGCGGCGCACCGACGTGGAGGTTTACTACATCCCCGCCAGCCAGATGGCCAATGACGCCGGCGTGCCCACCCTGGCCAACATGGTCATGATGGGCTGCGTGCTGAAAAACAACCCCGAGCTGTCCTTTGACGGCGCGGCGGAGACCATGGCCAAGCTGGTGCCCCCCAAAAAGGCCAACCTGGTGGAGCTGAACATGAAGGCTCTGGAGGCCGGCCGGGACTATGAGGGCTGAGAGATGAAGATCTCCTGTATCCAGATGGATATGAAGCTGGGGGACGCGGACTACAACTTCGCCCACGCCGAGGCCCTGATCCGGGAGGCAGTGGAGCGGGAGGCCCCCGACGCGGTGGTGCTGCCGGAGACCTGGAACACCGGGTTCTTCCCCCAGGACCTGGCCGCCTCCGCCGACGAGGACGGAAAGCGCACCAAGGCGGTGTTCTCCGCCCTGGCCAGGGAATTGAACGTCAACATCGTCTGCGGCAGCGTGGCCAACCACCGGGGCGGCTCCTTCTTCAACACCGCCTATGTCTTTGACCGCGCCGGCGCCCTGGCGGCGGAGTACGACAAGACCCACCTCTTCACCCCCTCCGGGGAGCACAGGCACTTCACCCCTGGCGTCCGGCTCTGCCGGTTCCACCTGGACGGGCACAAGTGCGCCCTCGTGATCTGCTACGATATCCGCTTCCCCGAGCTGACCAGGACTCTGACCTTGGAGGGGGTGGATCTGATGTTTGTGGTGTCTCAGTGGCCCGACAAGCGGACCATGCACCTGGAGACCCTGGCGAGAGCCCGGGCTATTGAGAACCAGATGTTCCTGGCCCTCTGCAACAGCGTGGGCACCGCCGGGACCACCCGCTGCGGCGGCCACAGCGCCATCATCGACCCCTGGGGCGAGTACTTGGCCCACGCCGGGGACGGGGAGACCACCATCACCGGAGAGCTGGACTTCTCCGTCATCGAGGGCATCCGCTCCTCCATCAACGTCTTCCGGGACCGCAGACCGGAGTTATATCAGTGCGACTAATTGAAACTTACAAATAGAAAGGCGGCATTTTCCATGTCCTATGAATTTCCCGTAACCCGCACCCAGCACCCCAAGCCCAAGCCGGACCAGACCAATCTGGGCTTCGGCAAGTACTTTACCGACCACATGCTCATCATGGACTACGACGCCGGCCAGGGCTGGCACGACGGGCGCATTGTCCCCTACGGCCCCATCTCCCTGGACCCCGCCAGCTGCGTGCTCCACTACGCCCAGATGATGTTTGAGGGCATGAAGGCCTATCTGACCCCGGAGGGAAAGATCAACCTCTTCCGCCCGGACATGAACGCCAAGCGCCTGAACCGTACCAACGAGCGTATGTGCATCCCCCCCATGGACGAGGATCTGTTCCTGGACGCCGTCAAGGCCATCGTCAAGGTGGACGCGGACTGGATCCCCAGCGAGCCCGGCACGGCCCTGTACATCCGGCCCTACATCATCTCCGATGAGGTCAGCTTCTCCGTGGAGCCCGCCGAGCACTACCACTTCATCATCATCCTCTGCGCCGTGGGCGCCTACTACGACATCAACCGGGGCGGCCTCACCGGCAGCCACATCTACGTGGAGGACGAGTACATCCGCGCCGCCGTGGGCGGCACCGGCTTCGCGAAAGTCGGCGGCAACTACGCCGGCGGCATGCGCGCCACCCGGAAGGCCCTGGAGAACGGCTGCAAGGAGGTCCTGTGGCTGGACGCCCACGAGCACAAGTACGTGGAGGAGGTGGGCACCTCCAACGCTTTCTTCATGATTGACAATGAGGTCATCACCGCGCCGCTGGGCGGCTCCATCCTCCCCGGCGTCACCCGCGACAGCACCATCACCATCCTGCGCAAGTGGGGCTATAAGGTGTCCGAGCGCCGGCTGGCCATCGAGGACGTGGAGAAGGCCAGCAAGGACGGCACCCTCCAGGAGGCCTGGGCCACCGGCACCGCCTGCGTTATCTCCCCCATCGGCTATCTGCGCTACAAGGGTGAGGACATTGTGGTCAACGGCGGCGGCGTAGGCCCGGTCAGCCAGCGGCTGTATGACTATCTCTACGGCATGCAGACCGGCGTGGTGCCCGACGACATGGGATGGATCGTTCAACTGTAAAAATAGCCGCAAGGCTTCAAGGGTCCCGGCGGAGGCGCAGCCTCCGCCGGGACCCTGCTCTTTTCCCGTTTTTTTGAAAATTTTCTCTTCTCCCCCATGAACGTGTATCTGGCCCTCAGTATGCTGGACCGGCCCTTCCTCTTCGCCATCACCGGCGCGGATGGGGAGCCGCTGTTCATCGGGGTGGTGAATCAGCCGTGACAAAAAGGAGACCGGGCCTCGCCCGGTCTCCTTTTTGTCATATCATCACGTAGTACCAGCCCTCCACGGGGATGGACCGGGCCGCGGTCAGCCCCTCCAGGGCTGTCCTGTCCTCCGGGGCGGCGCACCAGGCCATGCCGCAGCTGGCGGAGATGGACCGGGGCACCGGGATGGTGCGGCCCGGCAGCCCCGCCTCCCGGCACCGCCGCTCCATCATCATGGCCGCCGTGGTGGTAGGGAAGGTGGCGATGAGCCGCAGGGCCTTTTCCGCCGGGCCGCTCACGGCCGGATGACCCGGTCCGCGCCTGCCAGCTTCTCCACAATGGCGTACATGTTGGTGACGCCGCCCACCGCTAGCTTATCCGTCAGGCCGTAGTAGTTGAGGCAGGTGCCGCAGGTGAGGATCTCCACCCCCTGGGCCTCCAGGTTCCGCAGATCCGCCAGAGACGGGGATCCCTCCACCGTCAGGTGGGCGCCGCCGTTGTAGAACAGCACGGTCTTGGGCAGCTCGGGCAGCTGGGTCAGGGCGAAGAGAAAGCCCTTCATCAGCGTGGCCCCCAGCTCGTCGCTGCCCTGGCCCATGACGGAGGAGGAGACGGCTACCACCAGATTCCCCCGCTGGTCGGGGACGCAGGCCGGGGTCTCCTCCGCCTGGGCGGCGGCAGGGGCGGGCAGGGTATTGGCCAGGATGCGGACGGCAAAGGCGTTCTCCCCGGTCCTCTCCGCCTGGACGGCGTAGCCTTGGCCCGCCCCCAGGCGGGTGAGGTTCTGCACCGCGATCTCATTGTCCACCAGCACCTCCACGGTGGCGGGCTCTGTCAGCTCCCGCAGGGCCTTGGTGGCCTTCACCACCGGAATGGGGCACTGCTCCCCCATGGCGTTGACAACGATTTTCTCCATTGAATTCTCCCTTCCCTCCGCTCGGGCGGAGAGCGTTATTTTTCGGATAGAATCATGATACCACCGTGGGCGGCGTTTCGCAAGGGGCGGCGGAGAAGTTTTCGCCCGCCAACCGTTTACAGGGCGGCGGGAATGTGCTATAATGCCTCCCGACTGGTTTCCACACCCAGTCCAAGCGCCGGCGGAAAACCGCCTGCGTTCGTTCGGCCTCCCTCCCTTTGGCGGGGGCGGGAGGACCGTTCTCTAAACAAAAAATGGAGGTACTGCCCAAAATGAACAAAAACCGCTTCACCGTCCGCCAGATGACCCTCGCCGCCGCCGTGGCCGCCCTCTACGTGGTCCTGAGCGCTCTGAGCAACATCCTCAACCTGACCTACGGGCCTGTCCAGCTCCGCTTCTCGGAGGCCCTCACCGTGCTGCCCTTTCTGTGTCCCGTGACTACTTGGGGGCTCTTTGTGGGCTGCATTGTCACCAACATTCTGAGTCCCTACGGCGCGCTGGACCTGATCTTCGGCTCCCTGGCCACCCTCATCGCCGGGTTTCTCACCGCCCGGTGCCCCAGCAAATGGCTGGCACCCCTCCCGCCCATTGCCTGCAACTTCCTGCTGGTGGGCGGGCTGCTGGCCTACCAGGAGGCGGGCTTCACCTCCGCCTTTCCGACGGCGTTCCTCTTTAACGGCATCGGCGTGGCCGTAGGGGAGGCCGTGGCCTGCTATGTGCTGGGGATGATTCTGCTGACCGTGCTTCCCAACAGCGATATTCTCCCCCAGCGGACGTGAAAATAGAAGGCCCCCGCATGTATACAGAGCCCAGGCGGTTTGACAGCTGCCTGGGCTTTTTCGCGGAATTTGCGCGCTGAAGATCTGGTTGACAAACAGGCGGAAATATGTCATAATAGGAACAGGTCCCAATATCAATGCAGAAAGGGGAGGGCCCGGTTGTCCACCAGGAATACCAAGCAGCGCCAGATTGTACTGGACGCCGTCAAGTCCCGCCGGGATCACCCCAGCGCGGACGATATCTATCTGGACGTGCGGCAGAAGGACAACCGCATCAGCCGGGGCACCGTCTACCGCAACCTGAACCACCTGGCGGAGAGCGGGGAGATCACCCACGTGCGGGTGCCCTCGGCGGACCGCTACGATCTGCGGCTGGACCGGCACTACCATCTGTTCTGCGTGGGCTGCGGCATGGTGGTTGACGCGCCCGTGCCCTACCAAGAGAGCTACGACGAGACGGTGGCGGCGGAGACGGGATTTCAGATCCAGCGGCACCGCACCGTCTTCGAGGGGCTGTGCCCCCGGTGCCGTGCGGCGGCGGGGGAGCACTGAGGCCGGAAGCAACAGGTATCCACATGCGGGATACGCATGGAAACACAAGCATACGTCATGGAAAGGAGAGAACGTCGATGAGCAATCCCTACGCCGGTACCCAGACCGAGAAGAACCTGGAGGCCGCCTTTGCCGGCGAGTCCCAGGCCCGCAACAAGTACACCTACTTCGCGTCCAAGGCCAAGAAGGAGGGCTATGAGC
>CANRHK010000127.1 GCA_947630395.1 uncultured Oscillospiraceae bacterium | reverse complement strand
TGGTACTGGGCCACGTTGACCATGGCGTAGCTCTTCACCAGGTTAGTGGCGTCCATGAGGGGAATAAAGTAGGTGGGCTGGTCGGAAATGTTCAGCAGCAGAGGAAAGGTGGCGGTGTAGCCCAGGTCCTGGACCACGCCCCGGGCGGAGGCCATAGCCGCCGTCTCAGTGGCGCCGGGGGCCACATAGTAGTGGGTCTCCTTGGTGCGCATGTTGCACAGCAGGAAGCCCAGGTTGGACTGGTCCGCATTGGCGGAGGTCACCCCAGTGTAGACATACACATCGTCGTTCATGGCGATGTAGTTGTACCCGTCGGTGGTCATGGTCACGTCCCGCTGGCCCAGGATGGAGTTGAGGAAGCCGTTGATGAGGGTGCCGTGGTAGTCGTACTGCTCCATGATAAGGGAGGGGGTGTAGAGGGTGTCCACCCAGGCGGGGCTCCTCGTCGATCTCAAACTCCGGGGTGGAGAACATCATGGTGGGATACTGGAAGCGCAGATGCCGGAAGACGTTCCGGTTCAGGGGCTCGGAGAAGGAGTACTTAATGCCGTTCTCCAGCCGGGTGACGGTGGCCTCCTGGGTGACCATGTCCACCACCACATAGGCGGGCAGGCCCCGGTCCCGGTTGGTGAACCACTTGATGAGGTCGGCGTAGGCGATGGGAGCCACCCGGACAGGCCGGCCTTGGTAGTTGATCTGGGTGGAGTCATTGGAGTATTCATACTGGCTGACCATGTCGCTGAGGGTGCCCATCTGCCGGTCGCCCAGGTAGTTGGCGGAGTCCCGGTCCAGGGTGGGAATGTCGTTGAAGGAGATCTGGGCCACGTCCTCGGCAAAGTCCCCGGTCTGGACGGTGAGCAGGTCCCGGTAGGATTTGGCCCGGAAGATGACGCTGCCCGCGATGCTGCCCACCAGAGCCACCACCAGCAGGGCGATAGCCAGAAAGAAGGGCACCGTGCACTGCTTTTTCAGGAACTTGAAGTACTGCTTCACGCCCTCCCCCCGGAAGCCGGAGGTGAACACGGCGCAGACGCAGTAAACCACGCACAGCAGCAGCACAAAGGCGTAAAAGTCCTCCGACTGGAGGTTGAGGGCGGGCAACTCAAAGTAGAAGTAGAGAAAGCCCACCGCCAGGGTGATCAGCAGATTGATGGCGATCCGGGCCACGGGGCTCTTAATCGCCTTCCGGGGCTTTTTGGGCCGTGAGGGCTTTGGCGGCTGATGGGAGGGCGCTCCGCTGTTGAAGCCTTCCCACTTGAAGCCGCCGGCGTCGGTGCCGGAAAATCCCATAATACGCTCCTTTCCGCGGCAGCAGGGCCGCTTGCCAACCCCGGCGGCCCGGAGGGCGCGGGGTAATTTCCGCTAGCTTACCCTGCCATTTTACTCCATTTTTTTCTCAATAGCAAGTCCGTTTTCTCCAGGACGCAGAAGAAGCGTGTCGCCCCGCTGAAATATCCCGGAGAGGAGGCCGTCGGCCACCGGGTCCTCCACCTGGGCGTAGATCTTCCGGCGGAGGGGCCGGGCCCCGCTGGCGGGGTCGTAGCCGTCCCGGGCCAGCCAGTCCACGGCCCCGTCCTCCGCCTGGAGGGCGAGACCCAGGGCCTTCATCCGATCCCCCGCCTGGTCCAGGAGCCGGCGGGCGATCTCCCGCATATCCTCCGTCCCCAGCTGCCGGAAGACAATGGTGTCGTCAATGCGGTTGAGAAATTCCGGGGGAAAGGTGCGCCGCAGCTGGTCGGTGACGGAACGGCGGACCCTGTCCTGGCGGGCTTTGTCGCTGTCCGCCTCCGCCCCGGAGAAGCCCAGGGAGGTGCGGCTGGTGATCTGCTGGGCCCCCACGTTGCTGGTCATGACCACCACCGTGTTCTTGAAGTCCACCCGGCGGCCCTGGCCGTCCGTCAGGCGGCCGTCCTCCAGAATCTGGAGCAGCAGGTTCCACACCTCCGGGTGGGCCTTCTCCAGTTCGTCAAAGAGCACCACGGAGTAGGGCTTGCGGCGGACCTGCTCCGTCAGCTGCCCCCCCTCCTCGTAGCCCACATAGCCCGGGGGCGAGCCCACCAGGCGGCTGGCGGAGTGGCCCTCCGCGTACTCGGACATGTCGATACGAACCATGGCGTCCTCCTTGCCGAACATGGCCTGGGCCAGGGCCCGGCAGAGCTCGGTCTTGCCCACGCCGGTGGGGCCCAGGAAGAGGAAGCTGCCGATGGGCCGGCCCGGCTCCTTCAACCCCACCCGGCCCCGGCGGATGGCCCGGGCCACGGCGGCCACGGCCTCGTCCTGGCCCACCACCCGGGCCTTCAGATCCTCCTCCAGGCGCATGAGCCGCTGCCCCTCGTCCTCGCTGATCTGCCGGACGGGGACGCCGGTCCACTCGGACACCACCTCGGCGATGTCCTCCTCCGTGACGGCAATCAGGTCGTCGGTGCGGCCATTGACCCACCGGGCTTTTTCCTCTTTTAGCTGCCTGGCGAAGCTGTCCTCCACATCCCGCAGCTTGGCCGCGCCCTCAAAGTCCTCCCCGGCGATGGCCTCCGCCTTCTCCCGGCGGACCTGTTCCAGGCGGTCCTCCAGCTGCTTGAGATCCGGCGTGCGGGTCTCGCACTCCATCCGCACCCGGCTGCACGCCTCGTCCATCAAATCGATGGCCTTGTCAGGGAGGTAGCGGTCCGGCAGGTACCGGCTGCTGAGTTCCACGGAGGCCCGGAGGGCCTCGTCGGTGACGGCCAGCTTGTGGTGGGCCTCGTACTTGTCCCGGAGGCCCCGCAGAATCTCCAGGGCCACTTCCTGGGTGGGCTCCTCCACGGTCACCGGCTGGAAGCGCCGCTCCAGGGCGGCGTCCTTCTCAATATACCGCCGGTACTCGTCCAGGGTGGTGGCGCCGATGACCCGGATCTCCGAGCGGCTGAGGGCGGGCTTGAGGATGTTGGCGGCGTCCACCGCCCCCTCGGCGCTGCCTGCGCCCACGATGGTGTGGAGCTCGTCGATGAAAAGGATCACGTTGCCCATGCGCTTGATCTCCGCCAGGGCGTTTTTCACCCGCTCCTCGAACTCGCCCCGGTACTTGGTGCCCGCCAGCATGGCGGACAGGTCGATGGACAAAATGTTCTTCCCCATCAGGTCCTCCGGCACATCCCCGGCCACAATCCGCTGGGCCAGGCCCTCCACCACGGCGGTCTTGCCCACGCCGGGTTCGCCGATAAGGACCGGGTTGTTCTTGGTGCGGCGGCTGAGGATGCGCATGGCGCGGCCGATCTCGCTCTCCCGGCCGATAACCGGGTCCAGCCGGCCCTCCCGGGCCAGGGCGTTGAGGGAGCGGGTGAACTGCTCCAGGGCTTTCGAGCGCGGCGCCTCGTCCCGGGGCGCGGGGGAGCGCGCCGCCGCCTCCCGGGGCAGCCGCTGGCCCACGCTCATGCGCTGATAGAGGGCCGTCTGGAGCTTCCTGGGGTCGGCGCCCAGGGTGCGCAGCACCCGCATGGCCATGGTGCCATTCTCCCGCAGAATGCCCAGCAGCAGGTGCTCCGTGCCCACGTAGCCGCTGCCGGTGCGGCCCGACTCCCCTACCGCGTTTTCAATCACCCGCTTGGCCCGGGGGGTCAGCCCCTGGGGCGGGGCCAGTCCGGGGAGGCCCTGGCCCACGATGCGGACAATGACGTCCCTGGTCCTCTCGGAGGTGACGGCCTGATCGGCGAGGCAGCGGTGGGCGGCGCCCTGCTCCTCCCGCAGCAGGCCCAGCAGCAGGTGCTCGCTGCCCACATAGCTGTGGCCCAGTTCCTCCGCCGCCTCCTGGGCCAGCCGTAAAGCGTTCTGTGCTCTGGGGGTAAACTGTTTTTCGTACATGGTCCCACCATCCTTGTCTGTCGTGTTCCTGTTCAGTATTCCCCTGGCGCAACTTTTTACACATTTCTCCCTCCCTGTCAGTATTTTGCCCTTGCATTTTTGAAAGTTCATGCTACAATGGTGCTGTATCCAATCTTTTAGGGAGGTAACCAACATGGCTCACAAGATTACCGACGCTTGCGTCAGCTGCGGCACCTGCGCTGAGAACTGCCCCGTCGAGGCGATTTCCCAGGGCGATACCCAGTACGTCATCGATCCCGACGTCTGCGTGGACTGCGGCGCCTGCGCTGCCAACTGCCCCGCCGAGGCTATCGAGGCCGAGTAAGCTACATAGCCGAAAAAGCTCCCGCCCCCAGGGCGGGAGCTTTTTGTTTTCCCGCCGGAAAACAGGAGATGCAACCGCTGGTTGTCACATTTTCCACACTTCTTGGTGGCGCTCACCCCCTCCGATTTGGTATACTAGGGCCACCAAGACAAGGAGGTTTGCATGGACATGGGATTTCAGCAGAGGCTCAACCGGCTCCGCCGGGAGAGGGGACTCAGCCAGGAGGATCTGGCGGAGGTGGTGGGGGTCACCCGCCAGGCGGTGCAGAAGTGGGAGTCCGGCGCGTCCCGGCCGGACATGGACAACCTGGCAGCTCTGGCCCGCTATTTCGGCGTGACCCTGGACTATCTGGTGTTGGGGGAGGAGGCCGCGCCCTCCCCGGCGGAACCGCGGAAGGAGACGGAGGTCCACCACTACTATCACCGCTGGGAGTATGAATATAAGAGCGAGCGCACCCTCTTCGGCCTGCCCCTGGTCCATATCCACTTCCGGGACAACGGCTTCGCCGTAGCCAGAGGTGTCTTTGCCGCCGGCAACGTGGCAGTGGGGCTGGCGGCGGTGGGGGTGATCTCCTGTGGGCTGTTCTCTCTGGGATGCGTCGCCCTGGGGCTGTTGGCCGCAGGCGCCCTGGCGGCGGGCGTCGCGGCCATCGGCGGTGTGGCGGTGGGGTTTCTGGCCTGGGGCGGTCTGGCGCTGGGCTGGCTGGCCTTCGGCGGCCTGGTCCGGGCGGTATACGGCGTGGGCGGAGTGGTTTCCGCCGCCCGTGTCGCCATCGGCGATGTAGCCATGGCCCCGCTGGCCATCGGCGACGCGGTGGAGGGCACCCAGACCATCCATATCCCGGCGGGGACCATGGACGCCGCCACGATGGAGATCGTCCGCGCCGCCCTCGACCAGGCCCTGGCCGGCGGCCCCGCCTGGCTGCGGGCGCTGCTGTGGGGTGCGGCAAGAGGTGTTAATTTTTTGTGAAAACCGATTTTTCCCGTTGTGTTTCCGGACAGGGTATGGTATGCTAAATACCATCATGATTCCGTAAACCCATATCGCAAAAAAGGAGTGATTTCATATGGTTAGACTGATTATGAGCGGCTCGGGCGAGGGCAAGACCAAACAGCTCATTGAGCTGATGGAGAACGCGGCGGAGAATGAGATCGGGCGCATGGTGTGCATCGAGCCCACCCGCCACATGAGCTTCAACCTGCATCACCAGACCCGTCTCATCGACGCCTCCGAGTTCAACATTTCCGGCTATGAGATGCTCAAGGGCTTTATCAGCGGCCTGTACGCTGGGAACTACGATATCTCCCACATCTTTATCGACGACATCTGCAAGGTGGCCCACAGCAGCAACGACGCGGAGGTCGGCCGGTTCCTGCTGTGGCTGGATAAGTTCAGCGCCCCTATCAATCTGAAGATCACCCTGACCCTCAGCGCCAACCCGGACACCGCCACCGACACCATGCGGAGATTCATGTACACCGCCAGCGGCCGGTAAATGTGAAAATAAATAACGCGAGCGGCATGGCCCAAAACCGTGCCGCTCGCTGCTTTTTCCGTAAGGAGCGTGTTACCGCTTGAACTTCTTGAAGAAGCCCTTGTGCTCCTCGTAGTTGCCCTCCTTCAGCGTTTCGCTGAATTTGCGGAGGGCCTCCTTCTGTTCCCGGTTCAGGTTCCGGGGGGTCTCGATGTAGACGGTGACGAACTGGTCCCCCCGGCCGCCCCGGCCGTTGGTGATGCCCTTGCCCCGCAGGCGGAAGGTGGTGCCGGTCTGGGTGCCCTCGGGGATGTCGTACTTCACCTTGCCATCGATGGTGGGGATCTCCATCTCCCCGCCCAGCACCGCCTGGGTGAAGGTGATAGGGGCGTCGCAGTACACATCCGCGCCATCCCGGCGGAACAGCGGATGGGGCCGCACGTTGATGACAATCTGCAGATCCCCGGCGGGGCCGCCGTTGCGACCGGCGCTGCCCTGGCCCCGGAGGGAGAGGATCTGCCCGTTGTCGATGCCGGCGGGGATGGAGACCTGGATGGTCTTCCGCCGCCGGACCTGGCCCGCGCCGCCGCAGGACTTGCAGGGGGTCTTCACAATCTTGCCCTTGCCGCCGCAGCGGGGGCAGGGGCCGGTGGTGGCGAATACGCCCATGGGGGTCTGCCGCCGCTGCTGGACCTGGCCGGTGCCGCCGCAGTTGGAGCAGGTCTCCGGACTGGTGCCCGGCGCCGCGCCGGTGCCGCGGCAGGTGTCACAGGCCTCCACCCGCTCCACCGTGACCTCCTTCTCGCAGCCGAAGGCCGCCTCCTCAAAGGAGATGGTGACGGCGGTGCGCAGGGTCTCGCCCCGCTGGGGTCCATTGCGGCTGCGGCTGGTGCCGCCGAAGCCGCCGCCGAAGAAGCTGCCGAAGATGTCCCCCAGGTCCCCGAAGTCGAAGCCGCCGTCGAACCCGCCGAAGCCGCCGGCCCCCGCGCCGTAGCTGGGGTCCACGCCGGCAAAGCCGAACTGGTCGTAGCGGGCCTTCTTGTCGCTGTCGCTGAGGATCTCGTAGGCCTCGTTGACCTCCTTGAACTTCTCCTCGGCCTCCTTGTTGTCGGGGTTCAGATCCGGGTGGTACTTCTTGGCCATCTTCCGGTAGGCCTTTTTAATCTCCTCGTCCGTGGCGCCCTTTTTCAGCCCCAGGACCTCGTAGTAATCCCGTTTATCTGCCATATTCTCTCACATCCGCTCCAATCCATGCCGAAACATTCCGAATGGGGCGGGAGCCTGTGCCCCCGTCCCATCGGGTATATGGCGCGAAATATTACTTGTTCTGGTCGTCGTCAACCACCTTGTAGTCGGCGTCATAGTACTGCTGGCCGCCGTTGGACTGGCCGCCGGGCTGTCCGCCCATGTCGGGGCCGGGGCCAGCCTGGCCGCCCGCCTGCTGGTACAGCTTCTCGCTGACCGCGTAGAACGCCTGCTGCAGCTCCTCGGTGGCGCTTTTGATGGCGGCGGTGTCATTGCCCTTCAGGGCCTCCTTCAACTTGTCAATCCCCGCCTGGACCTTGCCCTTGTCCTCGGCGGGCAGCTTGTCGCCCATCTCCTGGAGAGTCTTCTCCGCCTGGTAGACCATCTGGTCGCCGGCGTTGCGGGTCTCCACGGCCTCCTTGATCTTGGCATCCTCGGCGGCGTACTGCTCGGCCTCCTTGACGGCCCGGTCGATATCCTCCTTGGACATGTTGCTGGAGGAGGTGATGGTGATGTGCTGCTCCTTGCCGGTGCCCAGATCCTTGGCGGACACGTTCACGATGCCGTTGGCGTCGATGT
>CANRHK010000126.1 GCA_947630395.1 uncultured Oscillospiraceae bacterium | reverse complement strand
CGCCTCCTTCGGCGCGTC
Source organism: uncultured Oscillospiraceae bacterium (assembly GCA_947630395.1). Taxonomy (GTDB): domain Bacteria; phylum Bacillota; class Clostridia; order Oscillospirales; family Oscillospiraceae; genus Pelethomonas. The sequence goes on along the minus strand of CANRHK010000126.1, from coordinate 7,472 downwards.
CCTCCACCTGGAGGGCGGCGTCCCCGGCGCGGTGGAGGAGGCCGGCTGCCCGGAGGGCGCCACCTTTGTGGTGCGGGATCTGTTCTACAACACCCCCGCCCGCCTGAAATTTATGAAGTCCGACAGCGCTGAGGCCGCCGCCGTGGGAAACCTGCTCCAGCAGTTGGCCCTCAGCCACCCGGACGTGTCCATCCAGTACCTCCGGGACGGCCGGGAGGATCTCCACACCCCCGGCGACGGCAAGCTCCTCTCCGCCATCTACGCCGCCCGGGGCCGGGACTTCGCCAGGAGCCTCACCCCCGTGGAGGGGGGCGGCGAGGGCATTACAGTCCGGGGCTTCGTCACCGATCCCTTGGCTGGCCGGGGCACCCGGGCCCTCCAGACCTTCTTCTGCTGCGGCCGGATGATCAAGTCTCCCCTCCTCACCGCCGCTCTGGAAGAGGCCTACGCCAACCGGCAGATGAAGGGCAAGTACCCCGGCTGCGTCCTCCACATCGATCTGCCGCTGCATATGGTGGACGTGAACGTCCACCCGGCCAAGACGGTGGTGAAGTTCGTGAACGAGCGCGCGGTGTTCTCCGCCGTCCACCACGTGGTCCAGGACGCTCTGGACGGCCGGACCGCCTCCGCCCAGCCGGCGGCCAAGCCCGCCGCCGCTGTGGTGAACCCCAGAAACGACTTCTACCAGACCATGGATGCCAAGTCCTTCCGGGAGAAAGTTCCCACCTCCCAGGGGACAACCCGCCCGGCGGCGTCCCGCCTGCCCAACCCCGAGCTAGGGGGCAAGGTGATGTTCCGGGACGTGATCCAGCCGAAGCAGGACTGGCGTGCGGAAGCGCCCAGCCGCCAGAGCCCTCCTCCGGCGGCTACGCCTAATCCGGTGGATACCGCCCGCGTAGCCACGCCGCCCGCCAGGGAGACAGCGGCCCCCGCCCCGAAAAAGGAACCCGCCGGCAAAGCGGCCCCCGCGCCGGCCCAGGTGGAACAGGCCTCCCTGGATCTCTCAGAGCAGACCACCTTCGCACCCGCTGCGCAGAAGCCCTGGCGCTTTGCCGGGGAGGTGCTGCGGACCTACATCATTGCCGAAGACGGCGACGACGTGTGGCTCATTGACAAGCACGCCGCCCACGAGCGCGTCAACTTTGACAGGCTGAAAGCCAATTCCGAGCCCATCATGCGCCAGCAGCTGCTCTCCCCCATGGCGGTGGAACTGGCCCAGGAGCAGTACGGGGTGCTGTTGGAGCACCTGCCGCTGCTGGAGGAGTTCGGCTTCGAGGCCGAGGACTTCGGCGCGGGCTGTCTGATGGTGCGGGCCATCCCGTCGGAGATTGACACATCCCTGGTCCGGGAGACCCTGGAGATGCTGTCGGACAGGATACTCAGCGGCGGCGCCGATCCCGCCGCCGCCCGGGACGCCATGCTCCACACAATGGCCTGCAAGGCCGCCATCAAGGGCGGCTGGAAGTCGGACCCCGCCGAGCTGCGGGTGCTTATCGACAAGGTCCAGAGCGGGGAGGTCCAGTACTGCCCCCACGGCAGGCCCGTGAAGGTGAAACTCTCCCGATACGAGATAGAGAAGATGTTTAAGCGGGCATAATACCCTTGAGATGCACCGGAAGCGAGGTGACGGGCCGTGGACAAGCCGAGAGTGCTCTGCGTGGTAGGCCCCACCGCCTGCGGCAAGACCAGGATGGGCGTACTGCTGGCCCGGCGCTTCAACGGCGAGGTAGTCAGCGTGGACTCCATGCAGATCTACCGGGGCATGACCATCGGCACCGCCGCCCCCACGGCCAGGGAGATGGAGGGTGTCCCCCACCACATGGTGGCGGTGGCGGACCCCGCCGAGAGCTGGTCCGTGGCCCGCTTTGCCGCGGAGGCGGACAAATGCGTCCGGGACATCCTCTCCCGTGGGAAGCTGCCCGTCCTGGTGGGCGGCACCGGCCTCTATCTGGACGCGGTCATCTTCGGCCGCTCCTTCGCGGCGGGCAGCGCCGGCGGGGCTGTCCGGGAGCGGCTTCAGGTCAGACTGGCGCAAGAGGGGCCGGAGGCCCTGCTCGCACGGCTCCAGGAGGTGGACCCGGAGGCGGCCCAAAAGCTCCACCCGGCGGATCACAAGCGGATCCTCCGGGCCCTGGAGGTCTACGAGGAGACCGGCAGGACCATCACGGAGCACGATAGGGAGAGCAAGTCCCTGCCCAGAAAGTACGACCCCCTCTACATCGGTCTGGCCTTTCAGGACAGGGCCGACATGCGCGCACTGATTGACCGCCGGGTGGACGCCATGGTGGAGGCGGGGCTGGCCGACGAGGTCCGCTCTCTGCTGGCAAGCGGCGTCCCCCGCGCCGCCACCGCCTTTCAGGCCATCGGCTACAAGGAGCTGCTGGCCTATCTCGACGGTGCCTGCACCCTCACGGAGGCGGCGGAGGAGATCAAGCTCCGCTCCCGGCAGTACGCCAAGCGGCAGCTGACCTGGCTGCGGCGAAACAGGGATATCCATTGGATTCTCTGGGAAAAAGAGCGGGATTTTGCCCGCGCTCTCCAAATTGTGACAGAAATCCTCACCGCCTCGGGGCTACAATAGTCCCGGAGCGGACAAGCCTATACGTCCGCCCCTACTACTGAAAAAAGAGAGGCAGACAACAATGACAAAGAACCCCACCCTTCAGGACGTGTTCCTGGCCGCCGCCCGGCGCGGCGAGATCCCCGTCACCGTATTCCTGATCAACGGCTTTCAGATGCGGGGCGTCATCACCGGTTTTGACGCCTTCACCGTGGTTCTGGCCGCCGACGGGAAACAAAATCTGATCTACAAGCACGCCATTTCCACCGTCAGTCCCACCAAGAGCGTGGAGCTGAGCGCCTGGGAGGAGACGCTGTAGACCCCTGCACCAAGGAGAGATACATATGAAAGCTGGCACCATTGCCACCCGCGTCATCCTGACCATATTCTGCCTGATCGTCGTGATCTACTTCGGCGTGAACATGGCCGCCTACTTCATGGACCCCTACACCACCACCGTGGCCTACAACTACGTCACCGAGAACGCCATCACGGTATCCGGCTATGTGGTGCGGCAGGAGGAGGCCCTCTCCGGCGGCGGCGAGCTGGTCTACTCCCCCCGGGGCGAGGGGGAGCGGGTCAGCGCCGGCGGGACGGTGGCACTGGTGTACCAGAGCGCCCAGGCCCTGGAGGACGCCAACAGCCTGCGCAGTCTGGAGGACCAGCTGGACCAGCTGAACTACGCCAAGACGCTGGCCTCCGGCGCCCAGACCACGGTGCGGCTGGACGAGGAGATCACCGGGGCCCTGGTGGACTTCCGATCCGCCATGGCCGCCGGCGATCTGAACTCCGCCGGGGACAGCGGCGACACTCTCCGATCCGACGTGCTCAAGCACAGCTACGCCTACTCCGGCACCGGCGATCTGGAAGCAGCCATCGCCAATCTCCAGGGGCAGATCAGCTCCCTCTCCGCCTCCGCCGCCTCCGGCAGCACCCGGATTGCCGCCCCAAAGTCGGGGGTGTTCTCCAGCCTGGTGGACGGCTATGAGTCGGTGCTGACGCCGGAGCTCATCTCCACCCTGACCCCCTCCGCCTACCGCACCATCGCCCCCGGGACGGTGACCGCCGGTGTGGGCAAGCTGATCTACGGGGAGAGCTGGTACTATATGGCCCTCATGCGCAGCGAAGACGTGAAGAAGCTGGCGGTGGGCGACAGGATCACCGTCCGCTTCCAGAGCGGCCTGGACCGTGACGTGACCATGACGGTCAACTACATCAGCCCCGAGGAGGGGGGCCAGCAGGTGGTAAGCCTCACCTCCAACAGCTACCTGAGCCTCATTACCCTCCTGCGGCGGCAGAACGCCCAGCTGATTTTCCACAGCTACACCGGCATCCGGGTGCCCCGCAGCGCGGTGCGTCTGGACCCCAGGCCCGTCACCGACGGCGACGGCAACCCGATACTGGACGCCGAAGGCAACGAGAAGACAGAGAATGTGACCTGCGTCTACTGCCTGTGGGGCACCACGGCCCGGCTCAAGCCGGTGACCGTCCTCTGGCAGGACGACGATTATATCCTGGTGAGCCCCGACGAGACATATCTGGGGTCAATCACCTCCGCGACCACCCGGGAGAGCCGCCGCCTGCGGGCGGGGGACGAGGTCATCACAGCGGCGGAGGATATTTATGACGGGAAGGTGATCCGATGACAAAGATAGAGGAGAATATTCGGGAGATCCGCCGCCGGATGGCGGAGGCGGCCGGGAAGGCCGGCCGGGATCCGGCGGAGATTATGCTGGTGGGCGCCAGCAAGATGAACGACGCCGCCGCCTGCCAGGCGGCCATCGCGGCGGGCATTGACGCCCTGGGCGAGAACCGGGTCCAGGAGATGCGCGCCAAGCTCCAGGAGCACGCCTACGACGGCGCGCCCCTCCACTTCATCGGCCACCTCCAGCGCAACAAGGTCCGGCAGGTGGTGGGGACCGTGTCCCTCATCCACTCGGTCAGCTCCATGCAGCTGCTGGAGGAGATCGACGCCCAGGCGGAGAAGCGGGGGCTGATTCAGGACATTCTTCTGGAGGTGAACGTGGGCGGGGAGGAGAGCAAGAGCGGCTTCGCCCCGGAGGAGGTGTATGACGCCGCCGCCGCGGCCCGGAATTTTTCCCACATACAGCTGCTTGGCCTCATGACCATCCCCCCTGTAGAGCGGGAGTCCCATGGAAATTTACCCCATTTTTCAAAAATTCACCGTCTTTATGTTGACATAAGCCGGAATTTGTATAATAATAGTTTTAAGTATCTCTCTATGGGTATGAGCGACGACTTTGAGGATGCAATCGCCTCCGGCGCCACGATTGTCCGCGTCGGATCCGCCATCTTTGGTCGCCGAAATTACCAAACATAACAGGAGGTTATCCCCATGAGCTTTTTGGATAGCATCAAAAAAATGATCAGCCCGGTCAGCGACGAGGACGATGATTACGAGGATGTGTTTGAGGACGAGGAACCTTCCTTTGTCGATGAGCGCCCCCGGGGCAGGGAGCGGGATCGCGGCGCGGCGGACGATCGCCGGGGCAAGGTGGTCAACATCCATGCCACCACCCAGCTGAAGGTGGTCCTGGTGAAGCCGGAGCGCTTTGAGAACGCCAGCGATATCGCCGACCACCTCAAGGAGAAGCGCACGGTGGTGGTGAATCTGGAGTCCACCCACAAGGACATTGCCCGGCGCCTCATTGACTTCCTCTCCGGTGTGGCCTATGCCGGCGAGGGTAAGATTAAGAAGGTGGCCGCCAACACGTACATCATCACCCCCTACTCCGTGGATATCCAGGGGGATCTGATCGACGAGCTGGAGAACAACGGCTTGTACTTCTGAGCCGGATCGAGATAAATAAATAGGAGGAACGCGCACTATGATGACTCCGCAGGAAGTAGCCAGCTGCACCTTTGCCAAGGCGATGATGGGCGGCTACAATATGGCGGCTGTGGATGATTTCCTGGATAAGCTGACAGAGGACTACACCGCGCTGCACAAGGAGAACACCGCGCTGAAGGCCAAACTGAAGGTGGTGGCGGACAAGCTGAAGGAATACCGGGACATGGAGGACGCCATGCGGGCGGCCCTGCTGACCTCCCAGAAGATGGCCAGTTCCATTGTGGCCGAGGCGGAGCAAAAGCGGGACGCCATGATTGCCGATGCCGCCGGCGGGGCGAAGAAGCGCCTGCAGGAGCTCCAGGAGCAGGTGGATCGGGAGGAGCGCCGTGTGAAGGAGGTCCACAACCGGGTGGACGAGGAGCTGAAAGCGGAGAAACGCCGCCTGGAGGCCGGTCAGGAGCAGCTGCGATCTTTCATCCGGGATGTGAGCGCTGTGTGCAACAACCAGCTGGCCCTGCTGGAGCAGCTGCCCGATCTGCCGGCGGCGCCGGAGTCCCAGCCCGCGCCCAAAGCGGTGGAGGACGCCCCTGCGGCCGCCCCGGCAATCCAGGCAGTCCCGGAGACGGACGAGGAGGAGGAACCTGCGTTTGCCCCTCTGCCGGAGCCCGATCCCGCCCCCGCGCCCAAGGCGGAGGCCGCTCCTGCCAAGCCGCCCAAGGCGGCCGCCCCCGTGGAAGAGGAGGACTTGGACATCGCCCAGAAGCTGGCGGATGTCTTCAGCGCCTTTGACGCCGGAGCCGCCTCCTCGGATGATAAGGACAAGGAGGACGACAATCCCTTTGCAGATGACGATTTTTCTGACGATGACGACGATGATGATGACACGGCGGCTACCCGCATTATGAACCTGGACGACCTGCAATTCGGCCGCAACTATACGAGAGACTGAGAGAAGGCGGCGGTGAGCCGCTTTCTCCCTTTTTGGGGGAGGCACGCGCATGGAAGGGCCTACCATTGTTGCACTGCTGTACGACTTTGACAAGACGCTCTGCACCCAGGACATGCAGAACTACGCCTTTATCCCCAGCCTGGGCATGGCCCCCGGGGACTTCTGGGCGGAGGCCAACCGCTTCGGCTGGCGGGAGCACATGGACGGCATACTGGCCTACATGTACACGATGGTCCGAAAGTGCCGGAGTCTGGACATCCCCCTCACCCGGGAGAGCCTCCGCCGCTGCGGCCGCAGCATCAGCTTTTTCCCCGGCGTGCGGGACTGGTTTCAGCGCATCAACGAATTCGGGGCGCTGCTGGGAGTGCAGGTGGAGCACTATGTGATCTCCTCAGGCCTGCGGGAGATTATCGACGGTAGCGCCATCGCCGGCTGCTTCAAGGAGATCTACGCCAGTGAGTTCTACTACGACGAGGACGGCCAGCCCGCCTGGCCCAAGCTGGCGGTGAACTTCACCAACAAGACCCAGTTTGTCTACCGCATTAACAAGGGTGTCCTGGACGTAGCGGATGACAAGACGCTGAACGCCTCCATGCCAGATGACAGCAAGCGAGTGCCCTTCACCAGTATGATCTATCTGGGCGACGGTCTCAGCGATGTGCCCTGCATGAAGATGATGCGCGCCTACGGCGGCCAGGCCATCGCGGTGTACCAGGCGGCCAACCGCCGGGGGGTGGAGCAGCTTCTCCGGGAGGGCCGGGTGGACTTCATTTTTCCCGCCGACTACCGGGAGGGCACCGGGCTGGAGATCACGGTAAAAAATATTATCCACAAAATGGCCATCACCCAGCGGCTGAACGAGGAAAATGCCAGCCAGCTGCGGGATATCAACCCGCGCCGGTCCTAAATCGCGGGACCGCTCATCTTCCGAAAAGCTCCATATTTTCCCCACCCCGGAGGACTGGAGTGATGCGATTATTTGATTGCCCGAGTAATAATAACGATGTACGCATGTGTGTAACGGCCAAAAGTTGAACAACACCATGCAACGGCAGATTGCAAAAAAGGACCAGCAATCCGCATAAAACGAAGGCCCCAGGGTCAATCAACGAGTTAACAAACTGTGAACATAAAACTTTCATACTATTCTC
>CANRHK010000125.1 GCA_947630395.1 uncultured Oscillospiraceae bacterium | reverse complement strand
GCCAGAGCCTCGCCCCGGAAGCCCAGGGTGCCGATGGCGGCCAGGTCTTCCGCTTTGCGCAGCTTGCTGGTGGCGTGGCGGAGAAAGGCGGTGGGCAGTTCCTCCGGCGCGATGCCGCAGCCGTTGTCGGTGACCCGAATGAGGGACATACCGCCATTTTGGATCTCCACCGTCAGGGCGGTGGAGCCGGCGTCGATGGCGTTCTCCACCAGCTCCTTGACCACGCTGGCGGGGCGCTCCACCACCTCGCCGGCGGCGATGAGGTCCGCCACGTGGGGGGAAAGTTGTTGAATGTGAGGCATTGTTTTCTCCTTTTTCACTGCTGGCGGGGTGGGGGTTCCACCCCCACAAGGGCTAAAGCACCGTTAGCGCACTGGCAAAGCAGTGTACCAAAACGCTCCCCCACAGGGTTCCCGACCGCTCATAACACCACGCCAGCACGGCCCCGGGGGCCAGATACTGGATCATCAGCAGGAAGCAGCTGAGACTCCTGTCCACCATGGCGAACTGCCACACGTGCAGAAATGCGTACAGCAGGCAGGAGACAATGTAGGCCGCCGCCCGGCTGTGGTCCCGGAGATTCCCAAACACATACCCCCGGAACAGCGCCTCCTCCACAAAGGGGGCCAGGAAGATAATGATCAGCAGCGTGCTCTGGGGCGCGTCCGCCACCTGGGCGGAGATGGGCACGTCGTTCAGATTCGTCTGGCTGGACACCAGCAGCCGGAACACCCGGTACAGCAGCTCATTGATGCCGTAGAACGAGATAAGCCCCAAGCCTACCGTCTCCAGCGCCTGGGCAGTGTCGCTCAGAAACCGGCTGGTGGTCCGGCCAATGAAGATCCAGAAGATCAGCAGCGCCAGCACAAACAGCACCCAGTAGTAGACAATGTTCTGGGTGCGGGCGGAGAGGCCGCCCCCAAAGAGCCGCCCCAGAAAGCTAAACAGTGGCCCCCGCACAAAGGGCAGGATCATCAGATAGAACACCAGCAGTGCGCCCCCCAGGATGCGCTCCAGCGTGGTCATATATGTGGTGCTGCCCTTTTTTGCCATGCCGGTACCGCCTTTCTTTCCTATCAGGGCTGTAATTTCTGCTTCAATTCATAGAGGAGGCTCATGGCCTCAATCGGGGTCAAAGTGTCCGGCTGAGTGCGGCGGAGACGGTCGATGACCTCCGCCTCCCCCAGGGCGTCCAGGGACACCTGGTCCTCCCTGGGAGCCGCCAGCAGGGGCGCGGCGCGGCCTGACTGGCTCTCCAGCTCCTTGAGAATCGTGCGGGCTTTCCGCACCACCGTGTCCGGCAGGCCCGCCAGCTTGGCTACCTCAATGCCGTAGCTGCGGTCCGCCCCGCCGGGGACGATCTTCCGGAGGAAAATAATGTCCTCCCCCCGGCTGCGGATGGCGATGTTGTAGTTTTTCACACCGGGGAGGGTGTTCTCCAGCTCGGTGAGCTCGTGGTAATGGGTGGCGAAGAGGGTCTTGCACCCCAGCTTCCGCCGGTCCGCGCAGTGCTCCAGCACCGCCCGGGCAATGCTCATGCCGTCAAAGGTGCTGGTGCCCCGGCCAATCTCGTCCAGAATCAGGAGGCTCCGGCTGGAAGCATGCTTCAAAATGTCGGCTACCTCCGTCATCTCCACCATGAAGGTGGACTGGCCCGCGCTCAGATCGTCGCTGGCGCCGATGCGGGTGAAGATCCTATCCACAATGCCGATGTGGGCGGCCTTGGCCGGGACGAAGGAGCCAATCTGAGCCATCAGGGTGATAAGGGCCACCTGCCGCATGTAGGTGGACTTGCCCGCCATGTTGGGGCCGGTGATGATGGCTACCCGGTTTTCCTGCTCTCCCATGTAGGTGTCGTTGGGCACGAACAGGGTGTCCTTCAGGACCCGTTCCACCACCGGGTGGCGGCCGTCGTGGATCTCGATGACCCCGCCCTCGTCCACGCTGGGGCAGCAGTAGTTGTTCTTCACCGCCACAGCGGCCAGGGAGCATAGGGCGTCCAGCTCGGCAACCGCTGACGCGGTAGCCTGGATTCTATCTTTTTGGGCGGTAATCGCCTCACGGAGGTTGGTGAAGAGTTCATATTCCAGGGCCACTACCCGGTCACTGGCGGTGAGGATAGTGTGCTCCAGGTCCTTGAGCTCCTGGGTGATGAAGCGCTCACAGTTTGCCAGGGTCTGCTTGCGGATGTAGTCCGCCGGAACCAGGTCGTAGTAGGACTTGCTGACCTCGATGTAGTAGCCGAAGACCTTGTTGTAGCCCACCTTCAGGGTCTTGATGCCGGTCTTCTCCTTCTCGCGGGCCTCTACTTCGGCGATGACGCCCTTGCCGCCCTTGAGGATGCCGTGAAGCCGGTCCACCTCAGCGTTGTAACCCTCCCGGATGAAGCCTCCCTCCCGAACGGAGAAGGGTGGGTCGTCCACAATGGCCCGACACAGAAGATCATACACGTCCTCCAGGGTGTCCAGGGACTGCCCCAGTTCCCCCAGCCGTCCGGCGGTGAAGGGGGCCAGGCGGGCTTTCAATTCCGGCAGCTTCTCCAGGGAGGCGCGGAGGGAGGCCATGTCACGGCCCCCGGCGCTGCCGTAGACGATGCGGCCCAGGAGCCGCTCCATGTCGTTGATGCCCGCCAGGGCCAGGACCAGTTCCTCCCGATCCATGGCATTTTTCACCAGTGACTCCACGCAGCGGAGGCGGCGGTTGATGGCTGTGACGGACAGCAGGGGCCGCTCCAGCCAGGATCGCAGCAGGCGTCCGCCCATGGCGGTCTTGGTCTTGTCCAGCACCCACAGCAAGGAGCCCCGCTTCTCCTTGTTACGGAGGGTGGCGGTGAGCTCCAGATTCCGGCGGGCGGTCAGGTCCAGCTCCATGAACCGGCCCTGCTCATAGTACTCCAGGCTGTTGATATGGCTTAAATCGGTCTTTTGGGTCTCGTACAGGTAGTTCAGCAGGCCCCCCAGGGCCATGGCGGCGGCGGGGTTGGCGGTGGGCAGGGTGGAGGCGGCCTCCTTGCCGAACTGCTTCTCCACACGGCGGATGGCGGCCTCAAGTTGGAATGGTTTTTCTCCATAGTTTTCCGCGCGGCAGTTGAATTTCGCTTTCAGAAGGTCCACCAGGGCGGCGTTTTCATAGGCGGCGGCGTTCAGCACCGCCTCGGAGGGGCTGAACCGGCCCAGCTCGTTCATCGCGTGCTCCACACGATCGGGGCCGGTAAAGGCGGTGGCGTGGGTTTTGCCGGTGGTGATATCGCAGAAGGTGACGCCGGCGTGGCCGGCGTCCAGGTAGACGCCGCAGATGTAGTTGGCTTGATTGCCCTCCAGCAGGGAGGCGTCCACGGTGCCGGGGGTGACTACCCGGATGATATCCCGCTTCACCAGGCCCTTGGCCAGGGCGGGGTCCTCCATCTGCTCACAGATGGCCACCTTGTAGCCTTTGGCGATGAGGCGGGCGATGTAGCCGTCGCAGGAGTGGTAGGGCACGCCGCACATGGGGGTCTGGTCCTCCTGACTCTTGCCCCTGTCCCGGGTGGTGAGGGTCAGGTCCAGCTCCCGGCTGGCGAGCCGCGCGTCCTCGTCGAACATCTCGTAGAAGTCGCCCAGGCGGAAAAAGAGAATGGCGTCCTTATTTTGCTCCTTTATCTCCTGATATTGGCGCATCATGGGGGTGAGATCGGCCATTGTCATGTCCTCTTTCTTTTTTCTTCAGGGGGCTCCGCCCCCTCATTGGACCTTTTCTTTTTCCGGTGCGGCCCCTCACCCCGGGTGACTTTTCTCACGCGAGAAAAGTCACCAAAAGCGCGCCAGCCTTGCAGGCTGGGCGGGCTGCTCATTTTTTATTTTGGTTTGCGCATTCTAGGCGTCCGTCCGGCCTGTGGGCTTTGCTCATCAGGTTGGCTCCTGCTCCGCGTCTACCCGACGATGTTCCCAAGGGGAGGCCTATGCAGCGCCCAGTCCGCCGCGCAGCGGCGGGCCTTCGGATGGGGTGCGCTGGTTGGGGGTGGATGGACAAATTTGGATTTGTCTTTATGCCTTATGACCGCTTCCGACAAATATACAAAAGGTGGTTTGTATTTCCTAATAGCTCTCGCTTTTCGGAAAAAGCCAAATACCATTCTGCAAGAGCCTTGAACTCTTCATCTGAAAGGGAAAAATCCGGGCGCTTTTCAATGGGCTCCAGCAGACCGTCCACACCTGTTGTTGTAAGCCAGTCAACCGGCTTCTTTTGAAACAGTCTTTCAAACTCGGTTACATCATAACCGGTAAAGAGTTGTTCCTTAAAATGCTTCACTTTATAATCATCTGTAAAGTTCTCTTTCTGTCCTGCTGTCCAGTTCCCGTAAAAGTAGTTTGCGTACATGATGGCAAACACAGAAATAAAAGCAAACAGTATCACTCCTCCGGGTTTTGTGACCCGAATTGCCTCATCAATCGCACGGTTCACTTCATCTGCTTCATATAGGTGATACATTGGGCCGAAGAACAGAGTCACATCAAAGGAGTCGTTCGCAAACCGGCCAAGATCTGTGGCATCCCCTTGATAGGATGTAATATTTTCTATTCCTTTGCTATTTTCCCTAAGAACCGCGAGATTGCTTTCAGCCAGTTCCACAGAAGTGACATCCATTTCTTCTTTTGCAAGGGCAATGGAGTATCTGCCGGTGCCAGCGCCAACCTCAAGAATCTTGGACCCTTTGGCTGCATACCGGTGGATATAGGTCATCGTGATATAGTACTCAAGCTGGCCGTGCCGGGTTCTGTTCAGCCGTCCATCTTCATCGTATTGGTCATAATAGCCGCTCACGATTTCTTTTCTGGTACTCATAATCAACTTCCTCACAAATCCCGATCTGTCAATATGCCCCACTCACTGAAATGCCTACATCCCCCACACAAAACCCCGACCAGCGCACCCCATCCGAAGGTCCGCCGTTGCGCGGCGGACTGGGCGCCGCATAGACATCTCCTTGGGAACATCATTGGGTAGACGAAGAGCAGGAGCCAACCTGATCGGTAAAACCCCCAGGCCGGACAGACCACTAGGATGCGCAAACCAAACAAAACATAAACGGCCCGCCCAGCCTGCAAGGCTGGCGCGCTTTTGGGTACTTTTCCCGCGGGGGAAAAGTACCCCGGGAGGTGCGACAGCACCAACAAAGAGAAAAAGACCCGGTGGGGGCCGGAGGCCCCCCATCAGACCTCCCCAAACAGCGCCCAGGTGTTGCTGTCAACAACCCTCACATCCACATACCGCCCCACCAGGGCGGCATCCCCCTTGAGATGCACCAGCCGCCCGCCGTGGGTCCGGCTGGACAGGGGCCACGCCATGTCACCGCTCTCCCCATCCACCAGCACCCGGACCGTCCGGCCCACATACTCCCGGTGCAGCTCAGCCGAAATCCGATTCTGCGCGTCCACAATCCTCTCAAACCACACCTGCTTCTCTGCCCGGCTGACTGGGTCGGCCATCTGCGCCGCCGGCGTCCCCGGCCGGGGGGAGAAGATAAACGTAAACAGCGCGTCGTAGCGCACTTCTTCAATTAGCGACAGCGTCTCCATGGCCTCCGCCTCGGTCTCCCCAGGAAAGCCCACGATAATATCGCTGGTCAGCACCAGATCCGGCATCACACTCTTGGCGTAGCGCACCTTCTCCAGATAGCTCTCCCTGGTGTACTTCCGGTTCATGGCCTTCAACACCCGGCTGCTGCCGGACTGGACCGGAAGGTGCAGCTGCTTAGCCACATGCCCGCACCGGGCCATGGTGTCAAAAAGCTTCTCCCCCGCATCCTTGGGGTGGCTGGTCATGAAGCGGATCAGATACTCCCCGGGGATTTGATCAATCTCACTGAGCAGATCCGCAAAGTCCATGGGCCTGTCCAAATCCTTGCCGTAGGAGTTCACATTCTGGCCCAGGAGGGTAATCTCCTTGAACCCATCTTCCACCAGAGCGCGCACTTCGGATAGGATGTCCTCCGGCTCCCGGCTGCGCTCCCGGCCCCGGACATAGGGCACGATGCAGTAAGAGCAAAAATTGTTGCACCCGTACATGATGGAGACCCAGGCCTTCACGCCGCTCTCCCGCACCACCGGCATGCCCTCGGTAATGCTGCCGTGCTCGTCCTGGATGGAGAACACCCGCCGCCGCTGGCTGTAGACCTCGTAGAGCAGTTCGGGAAACCTCCACAGAGCCTGGGGCCCGAAGACCAGATCCACATGGCGATAGGAGTTCTTCACCTTTTTCGCCACCACTTCCTGCTGGGCCATGCAGCCGCAGAGGCAGATGACGGTGTCCGGGTTCTTCTCCTTTACGTGGACCAGCTGGCCGATGACGCCAAAGACCTTCTTCTCCGCGTTCTCCCGGATGGCGCAGGTGTTGACCACGATGATATCCGCTCCATAGGGGTCCTGGGTGAAGCCGCAGCCCATCTCCCGCAGCATACCCATAATCCGCTGGCTGTCCGCCACATTCTGCTGGCAGCCGTAGGTCTGAGTATAGGCGAGAGGCTGATGGTCGGAATGGGCCAAAAGGTGCTCCCGTATCTCATCGCAGAACCTCATTTGCCGGTCGATCTCTGACTGCCTGATCCGCTGGGTCTTATCGCTCATTATCTGTACTCCTGTCTGTTTTGAAGATGCTGTCCGCGTCTCCGGCGCCCGAGAAAGCCTCGTAGAAAGCCCTGGCGATGTATGCCGCCCTCCCACATGGCGTATATGACCACGAAATAGCGCCCCTGGGGGTCCCGGTACAGCTCTTGGAATATCATGTCATCCTCGCTCACCCGGTTATTGCACAGCGCCGTGGACGTGGCGGTATCGTAGATGATCTTGTCCTCCATCTTGCGGACCCGGGGGCCGACCGGCAGACGCTCGGCGTCTGATCCAGGCTTCACGACCCGGACCTCATACCCCATGGCGGCCATAGCCTTTCTCCAGTCTTCAGCGGAGAACGAGTTACGCTTCAGGCGTCCGGTCAGGGCGGGGCTACTCCATCCCACCCGGCGGCACAGCTCGGCCTTGGAGATATGGGCGGCCTTTAGATGGGCCTCAACGATTTCAGATACTTTCAACTCGGGTTCCTCCCCTCAGCGTCACCTCTCCATTTTACCATTCAGATAAGGAAACGTCAATTTTTTTTCTTTGACTTTAACCCGTCCGCCGCCGCTATTTTACCGGGCACTCACAGTTGGCAGCGAGGTCCTTCAGCGTCCCATAGGCACAGCACCCGCCACCGGCGGCGTCCGTGACCCAAACGAACCTCAGCTCGGTGTCCTGGTAAATGTTGATGTGGTACAACCGGCCTTTCTCGAACCCGCAGGAGAATTCCCCGATGAACCTGGCGGTGAAGAACTTCCCGGCCTTGAACCGGCGGTTGAAGAAGCGGTCCACACTCTTCATCCACCAGTTTTGCCGGGTGCCGAGGATTTCATAATATCCCACGGCATATTGGTTTTCCCGGCAGCTATCGCCGGAATTGCCCTCCACGGTGTAAACGATGCCGTCCTCCACCTTTTCCACGATGC
>CANRHK010000124.1 GCA_947630395.1 uncultured Oscillospiraceae bacterium | reverse complement strand
TCACACTCCGGGCTGAATCCAGGACCACCGCCGTGACCGGGACCTCCCGGGCGCTGTCATCGTACAGCTCTCGGTCCAGCCGCACCAGCACCGTCATGCCCTCCACGCGGCTGAGGGGCTTCTGAGGATTGACGTTCCCGTTCTTGTCGCCAGCCAGCAGCCCATAGAGCCGCAGGATCTCAATGCCACTCCGGGCCCAGGCGGACACCTTCGCAGCGTCGGCAAAGCTTGTCACCGCGGGCCTAACGTCCAGCCCGATTCCCTCGCTGTCCAGGTAGTTGGCCACAATGGTGGCCATGGCCTCCCGGGTGATGGGGGCGTCGGGGGCGAAGGTGGCGGCGGCGGTGCCGCTGACGACGCCCTGTTCCGACGCCCAGGCGACGTACGGGGCGTAGTATTTATTTGGATTCACATCCGTGAAGCGGGTCCGGCCTGAGCCGGTCCCGGCCCCTACCATGCGGCCCAGAACGGTGACGAACTGTCCCCGGCTCATAGGGGCGTTGGGGGAAAATGTTGTGGCGGACGTGCCGTCCATCAGGCCGCGGCTGACCGCGTAGGACAGGTCGTCGTAGTACCAAGCCCTCCGCGACACGTCGGTAAAGGCGCCGATGCTGGCCGCCAGCGCCCCAGCCGGCAGCAGGGCCAGTGCAAGCGCCAAGGCCAGCAGCGTCGATAAGATTCGTCTCTTCATATTGTAACCCCTCCCAGGCGATCTTTTTCTGATGGCATTGTACTCCCCGCGCCCGGACAGGTCAACCGCCTTCTTCTTCCAGGAAATCCGCTATATTCCCTCTTGCATTTCCCGCCGTTCTGGTAGATAATGGGACTATGTCAAAAACAGAGGGAGGGACAGGGGTGAGGACCCACAAAAAGCCGAAGCTCTCCAGCGTGCAGATTATCGCGCTGGGCTTCTTTTTGATGATCCTGGCGGGGACGCTGTTGCTGATGCTGCCCATGTCCAGCGTGGGTCCGGGGCACGCCTCCTTCGGCGACGCCCTCTTCACCGCCACCTCCGCCTCCTGCGTGACGGGGCTGGTGATGCGGGACACGGGCACCTACTGGACCACCTTCGGCCAGCTGGTGATCATCGTCCTTATCCAGATCGGCGGCCTGGGGTTCATGACCATCGCTACCCTGTTTTCCCTGGTGCTGCGGCGGAAGCTGGGACTTCGGACCCGGGAGGTCATCACCGACAGCGTCAGCTACGGCCAGTTGGGAGGTCTGATCCCTTTCATGAAGCGGGTGCTGCTGGGGACGCTACTGGTGGAGGGCGCCGGCGCGGTGCTCCTCTCCATCCGCTTTGTCCGGGACTTCGGTCCGGCCCGGGGCGTGTACTACGGCGTGTGGCACAGTATCTCCGCCTTCTGCAACGCGGGCTTCGATCTGATGGGCGGCCACAGCGGGCCCTTCTCCTCCTTTGTGGCCTATGTGGACGACCCGCTGGTGGTGCTGACCCTCTCCGCCCTGATTCTGGTGGGCGGGGCTGGGTTTCTGGTGTGGGACGATTTGGCGCGGAATAAGCTCCGCTGGCGGCACTGGCGGCTCCAGACCAAGCTGGTGCTGGCGGCGAATGCGGTGCTGGTGTCCGGCGGCACGGTGCTGTTTCTCCTCTTTGAGCGGAACAATCTGGGGGCCGGGAGGCCCTGGGGGGAGCAGGTACTGGCGGCGCTCTTTGACGCGGTGACCCCACGCACCGCCGGGTTCAACACCACCGACACCGCCGCCCTCAGCGGGGGCAGCTATCTGCTCACTATCATGCTCATGTTCATCGGCGGCAGCCCCGGCTCCACCGCCGGCGGTGTGAAGACAACCACGGTGTTTGTGATTCTGCTCCACACCGTCACTGGCATTCGTCGGGAGCAGAGCGCCAACGCCTTTGGCCGCAGCATCGCCGACGACGCCCTGAAAAAAGCCACGGCGGTATTCTTCACCAACCTTCTGCTGGCCCTCTTTGGGACTTTGGCCATCTCCATGGCGCAGACGCTGCCCCTCACCGACGTGCTCTTTGAGACCTTCTCCGCCATCGGCACTGTGGGCATGACCACCGGTGTCACCCGTTCCCTGGCTCCCGTCAGCCGGGCGGTGATCATCTTCCTCATGTACTGCGGCCGTGTGGGCAGCGTCTCCTTCGCCGTGGCCCTGCTGGAGAGGAAAGCCCCGCCCCCCGTGACCCTGCCCAAGGAAGATATTACGATTGGTTAGTTTCCGCCTTATTTCTATCACTCAGGAGGTTACATATGAAATCCTTTTTGATTATCGGTATGGGCTCCTTCGGCCACCACCTGTGCCGGGCGCTGGCCCAGCAGCGCTGCGAGGTTATGATTGCGGACAGGACCAGCGAGACCATGGAGGACCTGCTGCCCTATGTGGCCAGCGCCAAGGTGGGCGACTGCACCAACAAGCAGGTGCTGCAATCCTTCGGCGTGGAGAGTTTTGACGCCTGCTTCTGCTGCTTGGGCGACGACAGCGTGCTGGACAGCCTGCAAATCACCAGTCTTCTCAAGGAACTGGGGGCGAAAAAGGTGTTCAGCAAGGCGGACAATGATATTCAGGCGAAATTTCTTCTTCGCAACGGCGCGGATGAGATTATTTATCCTGAGTTGGAGATTGCCACTCGGCTTGCCGTCAGCGAGAGCTCGGACAGTATTTTCGACTGCATTCCCCTCTCCGCCGACCACTCCATCTATGAGCTGGCGCCCCTGCCCCGCTGGCTGGGCAAGAGCTTGAAAGAGCTGAATTTCCGAGCCAAGTACAATTTGACGGTGCTGGCCGCCAAGAAGGAAGGGGTGATTCGGGCAAATTTGGGTCCGGATTACGTCTGCAAGGGGGAAGAGCACCTGCTGGTGTTGGGAAACATCCAGGATATTCGGAAGATTGTCAAATAGGATGGGGTTTTGGCCGGGGGTGTGGACCCCCGGCTTTCCTTTTGTGGGGCGGGCAGCCCCACAACTTTTTTCAAATTCTGTGACTTTTCAGTTACTTCTGACTCTAACAGATAGAGCGGCAGAGAGGACGGTGATGCAGCATGGACACCTTTGAAGAACTTTGGAAGGACTACTCCCCCGTGGTCTACCGCTATCTGCTGTCCCTCAGCGGGGACAGCGATCTGGCCGATGAGCTGACAGCGGAGACCTTCTACCGGGCCTGGCTCCACATCGGATCCTTCCGGGGCGACTGCAAAATCGAGACATGGCTCTGCCAGATCGCCAAAAATACCCTCGCCAAGGAGCAGCGGCGCCGCAGCCGCCATCTGCCCTGGGAGGAGGCGCCGGAGGTGGCCGCTCCCTCCTTCTCCGATGCCCTGGAGGACCGGGACACCGCCCTCCGGCTCCACCGGTGCCTCCACCAGCTGAAGGACCCCTACCGGGAGGTGTTCATGCTGCGGGTGTTCGGGGAACTGCCCTTCGCCGACATCGCCGCCGTCTGCGGAAAAAGCGAGTCCTGGGCCAAGGTCACCTACTACCGGGCCAAAGAAAAACTGATAAAAACCATGGAGGAACAGCCATGAACATGAACTGCAACATCGCCGGGGACCTGCTGCCCCTGTATGTGGACGGGGCCTGCTCCCCGGACAGCCGGAAAGCCCTGGAGGAGCATCTGTCGGGGTGCCCCGCCTGCCGGGAGAGGCTGGATCGGATGCGGAAAGCAGATATTACACCCATGGAGGATTCAAAGTCCACCCCACCCAAGCTGAAATCCTACGCCAAAAAGATCCGGTGGCGGCGGTTCGCTCTGGGCATCGGAATCGTTTTGCTCTTTATTCTGGCGCTGGTGAGCGCCCTGGTAAGCGCTCTTGCCCTGGAGGATATGAACCGGCTGGCCAACCCCACGGTATATGACGTGGAGGAGGGCACCGTCAACCTGTCTGCCGGGTCCATGACCACCATGGCGCAGGAGGTGGAGCGGATGCTGTTCTACACCAACTACGAATGCATCCAGGTCACCGTGGAGGCGGAGGAAGATTTTGCGGGGGAGGTCACCCTTTGGCACGACGGCCAGCCTATCCAATTCCTCCATGTGGACAGCGGCAGCAATACCGGCACCTTCACCGGCCTCACCGCCGGTTTCCGCTATGAGGTCCACTGCGAGGGCTTGGAGGGGGCCGTGGTCACCGTCAGCGACGGCCGGGTGGTCAACTTTTGGCAGAGCGTCAAAAATGTCCTGGAGACGCTTCTGTAACAGCGTAGGAAAAGGCCGGAGGCTTTAGCCTCCGGCCTTTTCCTCTTGGCGTCAATACGCCAGCTTTTCTTCCGTCCAATCCTGGATGAGGGCGGAGTAGTAGGCGCACTGCTTCCGGGCCAAGTCCGTGTCCAGATTGATGTAGTTCCCGCACTCCGCCGGGGCCTTTCCGGGCATGGGGCCCTCCCAGGCCGCGCCGTTCCGGAACACCTGCTGAAGCAGGGCGACAGCCTCTTTCAGACTCAGCCTCCGTTCGTCAAAGAGGAAATAAAAGCCGGTCTGGCAGCCCATGGGGCCGAAGTAGATGACGGCGTCCTTTTGGGCGCTGTTGCGCAGCAGTGTAGCAATGATGTGCTCCACTGAGTGCATCTCGGCGTTGCTCAGCAGGTCGCCGGTGTTGGGCTTCTTGAAGCGGAGGTCGAAGGTGACGATATCCCCGTCCCTGCGGGACAGGTACAGGCCCGGCCGCAATTTGTTGTGGTCCACCTGAAAGCTGGCGATGCGTTCCATATGCGTTTCTCCTTTCAGCTCTCGCTTTTGAGCGCCTGCGCGAAAGGCAGGACGATTTTGTTGAGTTTCTCCATGGCTTCGCCGTAGTTGAAGTACTCCTCCTTATTAAGCTCCGTCGTCAAACGATCCGAAACGGTCTTCAAGGCGGTATACTTGGCAGCGTTTCTGAGACAAACCTGAGCGATGGCGCCGCCCTCCATCTCGCACAGGGTGGGGGCGAAGGTCCGACGAATAAAGTCCGCTCTCTCCCCCCTCGTCATGAATGCTTCCCCAGTGGCCACCTTGCCGGTGATGTACTCCACGCCAAGGCGGTCTAAAATGGCTTCCGCCTGCTCCAGGCCGTCGGTGGGAAACTCGATTTTATTCACCGTGGAGACCATGCCGATAGGGTCCCCCATGGCGGTGGTATCCACATCGTGCTGCACGAAGCTGCTGGCTAGCACCACCGTGCCGATGGGCACGTCCAGAAAGCTCCCCGCCACTCCGGCGTTGACAATCCAGTCCGGGTGATACCGGTCAATCACCAGCTGGGCGCTCATGGCGGCGTTCACCTTGCCGATGCCCCCGGCGTAGGCCAGAATCCCCGGCTCAATCTCGTAGATGGGCACGCCGCACACCGTCTCCAGCAGTCTGGCGTCCGTACTCTTTAAAAGGCTCTCAATCTCCCCGCCCATGGCGTAGGCAAGCGCAATGGTCATATCTGTCCCCCCGCTTTCATGTGTCGCTTGGAACCACGCTGCCCCCTCCTCGCGGAAAAGTCTGTTCCCAAAACCCACAGCCGGTCCCCCCTTTTCTTGTCCGCACTATTGTACCACAGTTTGTCCTCCCCGTAAAGCGGAAAGTTTTTATTGTTTTTCGATAAAAATATATTGACAATCGGAATCAGCGGTGCTATACTGCGGGTAACTCAACAGAGGAGGTTTCTCTATGGGACGTGTGGGACTGGTTCGGACGCTGAAGGGCGTTATTTTGTTTCTGGCGGGAATGGCCGCTCTGGGCTATGGGGTGATCTTCCCCTACAACATCTCTGAGGTCGGGCTGGACTTCCCGGATCTGGCCTGGCTGGTGAAGCCGGGCATCGCGGCGGTGAGCGTCAGCGCCATCCCCATCGCCATTGCGCTGGTGCTGTTCTGGCGGATCTGCACGGACATTGGCCGGGACAACTCCTTCTGTCAGGCCAACGCCCGGCGACTCAGCGGCATCGGCTTCTGTGCCCTGGTGGACACCGCCTACTGCATGGTGGGCACGGTGACGGCGGTGTTCCTGGTGGGTTCGCCGATCTGGATCTGGGGCGTGGCCGCGTCGGTGCTGGGGGTTGGCATCGCGGTGGCGGCGTTCCTGCTGAGTCATCTGGTGCTGAAAGCCGCCGCCCTCAAAGAGGACAGCGACCTCACAATATAGAATATAGGAGGTGGGGACATGCCGATTATGGTGAATCTGGATGTGATGCTGGCCAAGCGGAAGATGACCCTGAGCCAGCTCTCCGAGCAGGTGGACGTGACCGTCGCAAACCTGTCGGTGCTGAAGACCAACAAGGCCAGGGCGGTGCGGTTCTCCACCCTGGAGGCCATCTGCAAGGCCCTCCAGTGCCAGCCGGGGGATATCCTGGAGTACGTGGAGGAGGAGTGAGGTCATGGAGCTGTCTTATCTGCTGGCGTGGGGAGGCGTGGCCCTGGCGATCAGCGCGGTGGTGTTCGGCGTGGTGTGCCTGTTCCTGGTGAAAGGAAAGCTGCGCTTTCACATGGCTGTGGCAGTGGGGAGCTTCCTGGGCGCCCTGGCGCTGTGGGCCGGGGGAAACTGGGTGCTTGGGCAGTTCGGGCTGGCCTGGAGGACCTGGGTGGTCTGGCCTCTGGCGCTGGTGATGTTCTGCGGCGGCGTGTGGGGCATCGTCTGCGACGTGCGGTGCCTGCGGGAGCTGCTGCGGAACCATAAGGCCATCCGGCTGGGGGCCACCGTGCTGTCCGTGGCCGCCGGGATGATGATTCTGTGGTACGGCGGCCTCATCGGGGCGATTGCTGTGGGCCTCGGCGCGGGGCCCGAGCGGGTGGTCTCTTGGGAGGGCCAGCGGCTGGTGGAGGTGGATGAGAGCTTCATGGACATTCTCTACGTCTACTACCCCTACCGTGGCCCCCTGGTCCGGGGCACGGAGCGGGTGGTCTGGCACGGTGAGGGCGACGAGGGCGGCCCCCAGGCCGTGGACGGGGACCGGGACTATGTGGCGCTCCGCTGGCGGGACCGGGTCTACGCCCCCTTCTGCGCGGTGAACAAGAACGAACGGGGTGTGTTCCTATCCCTCAGCGGCGGCAGCCGGATCAGCGCCTGGCGGGACTACCCCCCGGAGGACTGGCTGGTGAGTTGGATTCCCCGGGACGGCGGGGCTATGCTCTACAAGGAGCTGACTGTCACCAACATCCCGGAGGGGCTGGAGGCGGAGTACGACTGGTGGGAGGAGATGGGGGACGATGGTTGATCTGACGGATTCCCCGATGGTTCGGTTCGGGTACGGGTACGGAGAATGGATCACCTATTTTGAAGGAAACGCTCAACGGCGTCTGAACATTGATTTCTCGGAGGAACAGCCGCTGCCGGAGAGCGTGAAAAAGCTGATATTTCCCTCCATTCGCGCCTTTCAGAGGGGCGAGGGGTCGAACGGGAAATTTCTGATGGGGGCCGTGGACAGCTATGTGCGGGCAAGCGGCCAGGCAGAGTACCGGAGAGCAATGCAGCTGTTCATTGCGGAGGAAAACCGGCACTCCGCCTATCTGAAGACGTACATGGATTTTCACGGAGTGGAAGCGGCCGGACAGTCCGTGCTGGATGCACTGTTCAGAGAGCTGCGGCATTTGGGCGGCATCAAGTGTGA
>CANRHK010000123.1 GCA_947630395.1 uncultured Oscillospiraceae bacterium | reverse complement strand
GACGCCGGGCGCGTCCCCGTCCAGGAGCTGCGCAGGGCGGTGCTGGAGGGCAATACCGGCAACCTCCCGGAGGCGCTACGGAAGGCCGCTGACGAGGCGGTGGAGGTCCTCAGCTCCACCGGCGACCCCCAGCGGGGCGACTTCGTGCTGGACAGGGCTTACTACGCGGAGATGCTCTCCGCCGCCCGGGCCACCCGCAGCGATTTCCTGGTGAACTACGTGAAAGCCACTATCGACGCCTCCAATCTGCGGGGCGCGGTGCGGACGCTGCGGATGGGCAAGGGCGTGGATCTGCTGAAAAAGGTCCTGGTGGAGGGCGGCGCTATCGCCCCCGACACGGTCCAGGCGGCGGCCCTGGCCGGGAACCTGGAGTCCCTGTACCGGAGCACGTTCCTCCGGGAGGCCGCCGGGCTGGGCGCGGCCGCCGTCCAGGGCGGCAGCCTGACCGCCTTTGAGAAGGCCTGCGACGACGCGGTGATGCACGTGGCGGCCGGGGCCAAGCGGGTGCCCTTCGGCGTGGAGGCGGTCATCGGCTACCTGGTGGCCAAGGAGATTGAGTTTACGGCGGTGCGCATCATCATGTCCGGCCGCTTGGCGGGCATTGACGGCGACACCATCCGGGAAAGGCTGCGTGAGGCGTATGTATAAGATCGCGGTCATGGGCGACAGGGACAGCGTCCTGGGCTTCCGGGCTCTGGGCCTGGACACCTATTTTGTGGAGCAGGCCGACGAGGCCCGCCACACCCTCCACCGCCTGGCGCGGGAGGACTACGCCATCATCTACGTCACCGAGCAGCTCTCCACCCTCATCGCCGCCGACATCGCCAAGTATAAGACCTCGGTCACCCCGGCGGTGATCCTGATCCCCGGCAAGTCCGGATCCCTGGGCCTGGGCGCCCAGGCCCTCCAGACGGCCATCGAGCGTGCGGTAGGCGCCGACATCGGATAAAAGAGCGGAACAGCCTTTTTCATAGCGAATTTTACAGGAAAGGCAGGAATGTGCATTGAGCGGAAGAATCATCAAGGTCTCCGGTCCTCTGGTGGTAGCCGATGGCCTGAGCGACGCCAACATGGCGGACGTGGTCCGCGTGGGCGAGCAGCGGCTCATCGGCGAGATACTGAACATGACCGGCGACCGGGCCTCTATCCAGGTCTACGAGGAGACCAGCGGCCTGGGCCCCGGCGCGGAGGTGGCGACCACCGGCGCGCCATTGAGCGTGGAGCTGGGCCCCGGCATCATTGAGAATATCTACGACGGCATCCAGCGCCCGCTGGAGGAGATTGTCAAGAAGATCGGATCCAACTTGGCCCGCGGCGTGGAGGTCCCCGCCCTGAGCCGGGAGAAGAAGTGGGCCTACACCCCCGTGGCCAAGGTGGGCGACAAGGTGGTGGGCGGCGACGTTATCGGCACCGTCCCCGAGACCGAGGTGGTGCTCCACAAGATCATGACCCCCAACGGCGTCAGCGGCACCGTGGTCTGGACCATCGCCCCCGGCGACTACACCGTGGACGAGGTGGTGGCCAAGGTCAAGACCGACAGGGGCGTCACCGTGGAGCTGACCATGGTCCAGAAGTGGCCCGTCCGCGTGGGCCGTCCCTACAAGCGGAAGTACAACCCCATCGTCCCCCTCCAGTCCGGCCAGCGGATCATCGACACCATGTTCCCCATCGCCAAGGGCGGCACCGCCGCCGTCCCCGGCCCCTTCGGATCCGGCAAGACCGTGGTCCAGCACCAGCTGGCCAAGTGGTCTGATGTGGACATTGTGGTCTACGTGGGCTGCGGCGAGCGGGGCAACGAGATGACCGACGTGCTGCGGGAGTTCCCCGAGCTGGTGGACCCCCGCACCGGCGAGTCCCTCATGAAGCGGACGGTGCTGATCGCCAACACCTCCGATATGCCCGTGGCCGCCCGTGAGGCGTCCGTCTACACCGGCATCACCATTGCGGAGTACTTCCGCGACATGGGCTACGACGTGGCCGTCATCGCCGACTCCACCTCCCGCTGGGCCGAGGCCCTGCGCGAGATGTCCGGCCGTCTGGAGGAGATGCCCGGCGAGGAGGGCTACCCCGCCTACCTGGCCTCCCGTCTGGCCCAGTTCTATGAGCGGGCTGGCGTGGTGCAGTGCATGGGCACCGAGGACCGGCAGGGATCCCTGACCGCTGTGGGCGCCGTGTCGCCTCCCGGCGGCGACCTCAGTGAGCCCGTCAGCCAGGGCACTATGCGCATTGTGAAGGTGTTCTGGTCCCTGGACGCCTCCCTGGCCTACCGCCGCCACTTCCCCGCCATCAACTGGCTGAACTCCTACTCCCTGTATCTGGACACCATGAGGCCCTGGTTTGACGAGCACTTCCCCGGCTTTATGGAGAACCGAAACCAGGCCATGAGCATCCTTCAGGAGGAGAACGAGCTGAACGAGATTGTCCAGTTGGTGGGCAAGGACTCCCTGAGCCCCAACGACCAGCTGACCCTGGAGGTGGCCAAGATGGTCCGCGAGGACTTCTTGCAGCAGAACGCTTTCATGGATGTGGACAGCTACTCCAGCCACGACCGGCAGCAGAAGCTGCTGGCCCTGATTCTGGACTATGGCAAGCTGGCCCGGGACGCCATCGGCAAGGGCGCGGAGCTGCCCGCCCTGATGGATATCCCCGCCAAGGAGCAGATCGGCCGCGCCAAGTTCGTGGAGGCCGACCGGTACGCCCAGGCCTACGCCGACATTGCGGCGGAGATGGAGCGGGAGATTGCCGCCATCGTGGAGAAAGCAGGTGCTGACGTATGATGAAGGAATACCGTACCATACACGAGGTTTCCGGCCCTCTGATGGTGGTGGAGCAGGTGGAGGGCGTCACCTATGACGAGCTGGCGGAGATCGAGCTGCCCGACGGCACGCTCCGCCGCTGCAAGGTGCTGGAGGTCAACGGCGACAAGGCCGTGGTCCAGCTCTTTGAGTCCTCCGCCGGCATCAACCTGAAGGGATCC
Source organism: uncultured Oscillospiraceae bacterium (assembly GCA_947630395.1). Classification (GTDB taxonomy): domain Bacteria; phylum Bacillota; class Clostridia; order Oscillospirales; family Oscillospiraceae; genus Pelethomonas. The sequence continues at coordinate 4,637 of CANRHK010000123.1, read as the reverse complement.
AAGATCCGCTTCCTGGGTCACCCCCTCCAGCTGGCCGTGTCCGGCGATATGCTGGGCCGCGTGTTCAGCGGCATGGGCCAGCCTATCGACGGCGGCCCGGAGATCCTGCCGGAGGCCTACAAGGATATCAACGGCCTGCCCATGAACCCGGCGGCCCGCGACTACCCCAACGAGTTCATCCAGACCGGCGTCTCCACTATCGACGGTCTGAATACCCTGGTCCGCGGCCAGAAGCTGCCTATCTTCTCCGGTTCCGGCCTGCCCCACGCCCAGCTGGCGGCCCAGATTGCCCGTCAGGCCAAGGTGCTGGGGGACGACGCCTCCAACTTCGCTGTGGTCTTTGCCGCCATCGGCATCACCTTTGAGGAGTCGGAGTATTTCGTCCAGGAGTTTCGCCGCACCGGCGCCATCGACCGCACAGTCCTCTTTGTGAACCTGGCCAACGATCCCGCCGTGGAGCGTATCTCCACCCCCCGCATGGCCCTGACGGCGGCGGAGTATCTGGCCTTTGAGAAGGATATGCACGTGCTGGTCATTCTGACCGACATCACCAACTACGCCGAGGCCCTCCGCGAGGTCTCCGCCGCCCGGAAGGAAGTCCCCGGCCGTCGGGGCTACCCCGGCTATCTGTACACCGACCTGGCCACCATGTACGAGCGGGCCGGCCGGCAGCTGGGCAAGCCCGGCTCCATCACCATGATCCCCATCCTCACCATGCCCGAGGACGACAAGACACACCCCATCCCCGACCTGACCGGCTACATCACCGAGGGCCAGATCATTCTCAGCCGCGACCTGTACCGCAAGGGTGTGCTGCCCCCGGTGGACGTGTTGCCCTCTCTGAGCCGTCTGAAGGACAAGGGCATCGGCGTGGGCAAGACCCGTGAGGACCACGCCAGCACCATGAACCAGCTCTTCGCCGCCTACGCCTCCGGCAAGGAGGCCAAGGAGCTGATGACCATCCTGGGCGAGGCGGCTCTGAGCCCCACGGACCTGCTGTACGCCAAGTTTGCCGACGAGTTTGAGAAGCGCTATGTCACCCAGGGCCAGGAGGAGAACCGCTCTATTGAGGAAACGCTGAACCTGGGCTGGGAGCTGCTCAAGATCCTGCCCAAGAGCGAGCTCAAACGTATCAAGCAGGACATGATCGACAAGTATCTGCCCAAGGACGAGGCGTGAGCCCGGTCATCGGCTAGGAAAGAGGTGAACACCCATGCCCTCTGCGACGATAAACCCCACCCGGATGGAACTGACCCGGCTGAAGGGCCGCCTGCGGACCGCCGTCCGGGGCCACAAGCTTCTGAAGGACAAGCGGGATGAGCTGATGAAGCAGTTTCTGGAGATTGTCCGGGAGAACCGCCGCCTCCGCGCCAAGGTGGAGCGGGGCCTGGAGAAGGCTAACGCCGCCTTTACGGTGGCCTCGGCCATCATGTCCCCCCAGATGCTGGAGCAGGCGCTGCTGTACCCCAAGCAGAGCGTGGAGCTGGATATGAAGTTTAAAAACATCATGTCCGTCAATGTGCCGGTCTACCAGTTCCACACCAAGAACGAGGACCCGGCGGAGATCTACCCCTACGGCTTTGCCCAGACCTCCGGCGAGCTGGACACGGCCCTGGAGGCCCTGTCGGCGGTGTTCCAGGACATGCTGGAGCTGGCGGAGGTGGAGAAGACCATGCAGCTGCTGGCCGAGGACATTGAGAAGACCCGGCGGCGGGTCAACGCTTTGGAGTACGTGATGATCCCGGACTTCCAGCAGAAGATCCGCTATATCTCCATGAAGCTGGACGAGAACGAGCGCGGCAACATCACCCGCCTGATGAAGGTCAAGGAGATGGTCCTCCAGGAGGCCCACGATTTCAAGCCCCCCGCGTCTTAGAAATTATACTTTCAAATGGACGGTGTGACGCAGTCATGCCGTCCATTTTCTTATTAAAACCAAACCATGCAACAGCAGAATAGACAAAAAAGAGCCGCTGCCATTGACAGCGGCCCAGGCGGGTGGGATATTGGAAAGCTTCCGAAAAGTATTGTACTACGGCGGGCCGCCTTTGTAAATAGGAGCTTTTGCCGCTTTCTGTCGAACGGCCAAAATTTTTTCAGCCAAGGCCCGTTTGTCAAAATATGCGAATTTTTATCTATTGGAAAAATTATTCTGTACAAGCTCCACAAAAGATGGTACAATACAAATACCCCCTAGTGGGAATGGAAGAAAGGAGCGATTTGTATGAAGTTCACAATCACCTGCAAGAAAGTGTCCATGAACGACTCCATCAAGGAGTACGCCGAGAAGAAGGTCTCCAAGCTGGACCGCTACTTCCGGGAGGACGCCGACGCACTTGTGACCTTCTCGGTGGAAAAGAACCACCGCGCGGTGGTGGAGATCACCATTGTCAGCGGCGGGACGCTGTTCCGCGCCCAGGAGGACTCCCGGGACGGCGATCTGCGGGGCGCCATTGACGCCGCCTGCGCCACCATCGACCGCCAGATCCGCAAGAACAAGACCCGCCTGGCCAAGCGCCTGCGCCAGGAGGCCCTGGTGCCCGCCGCCCCCGCGGAGGACGAGGTCAGCGAGGAGACCGAGTTCCAGGTGGTCCGCACCAAGCACATCGCCGTGAAGCCCATGAGCGAGGAGGAGGCCATTTTGCAGATGAATCTGCTGGACCACGACTTCTTCGTCTACCGCAACATGGACGGCGTGGTCAGCATTGTCTACCACCGGAAGAACGGCGGCTACGGCCTGCTGGAGACCGACGGCGTAGAGGACGATTGAGCGCGCTCTAAAGGACAGCCAAGGGGCGGAGCTTCGGCTCCGTCCCTTTTTGTGCCACCCATCTATTGCTTTTCTCCCCAAAAGGGCCTACAATAGAAAAAAAGAGAGATTGAGGAGCATTCTATGCAGGCAGAGCGTAAAAACGACTTTTCCAAGGGCAGTATCGCCAAGAACATCCTGTCCCTGGCCATCCCCCTGACGGTGGCCCAGCTGACGGTGGTTCTCTACAACGTGGTGGACCGGGCGTTCATCGGCCACATCGACGTCATCGGCCGGGACGCCTTCACCGGCATCGGTCTGGTGCTGCCGGTGACCTACATCATCACCGCCTTTGCCAACCTGTGCGGCATGGGCGGCGCGCCCCTGTGCTCCATCGCCCGGGGACGCGGGGACGACGCGCGGGCCGAGCGAATCATGGGTGTGGCGTTCACCTTCCTCCTGCTTCTGGGGGCGGGGTGCATGGCGGTGTTCTACCTGTTCCATGAGCCCTTCCTCTATTTGGTGGGCGGCAGTTCGGAGACGGTGGTCCACGCGAAAAACTACCTGCTGATCTATCTGGCTGGCACCATCCCGGTGATGATCGGCCTGGGGATGAACCCCTTCATCAACTCCCAGGGCTTCGGCAAGACCGGCATGATGACGACCTTGCTGGGGGCGGTCATCAACCTGATTCTGGATCCCATTCTGATCTTCGTCTTCGACATGGGCGTCCAGGGCGCGGCCTTGGCCACGGTGATTGCCCAGATCTGCTCGGCCTGGTGGGCCCTGGCCTTTCTCACCGGCAAGCGGGCCATTTTGCGCCTGACCCGGAAGAGCATGGGCCTGGAGCGGTCCATTCTGCGGCGGGTCTGCGGCCTGGGACTCACCGGCTTCACCTTCTCCATCACCAACAGCGTGGTCCACGCCTTGGGCAGCGCCCAGCTCCAGTTCTACGGCTCCCAGGTGGGCGGCACCGCCATGGGGGATCTGTATGTGGCGGCCATGACCGCCATCACCTCCATCCGGGAGATCGTCCTCCAGCCCGCCCACGGCCTGACCAACGGTGCCCAGCCGGTGATTGGCTATAACTACGGCGCCGGGCAGTACAGCCGGGTCCGGGGCTGCATCAAGTTCCTGACCGTCAGCGTCTTTCTCTACTGCCTGCCGGTGTGGCTGCTGCTGTTGGCCGTGCCGGGCTTCTTCATCCGCATCTTCAACGACGACCCCGCCCTGCTGGAGGTGGGCGTCAAGACCATGCGGATCTACTACGCCGCCTATGTGATGATGGGATTTCAGATGATTGGGCAGAATACCTTTGTGGCCATGGGGAAGGCCCGGCACGCGGTGTTCTTTTCCCTGCTGCGGAAGGTGATCCTGGTGGTGCCGCTGATGCTGCTTCTGCCCCGGCTGTGGAATCTGGGGGCCTACGGCGTGTTTGCCGCCGAGCCCATCAGCGACGCCGTGGGCGGCCTCGCCGCCTACATCACCATGATGTGCACCGTCTGGCGGGAGATGAAGCGTCCTGATCTCCCCCTGGAACAATCATAAAGGAGACTTCTGTATGGAACTGCATGAAATCGAAAGTCAGGCCCGGCAGGCCGTCACGGAGCTGCTGGAGGCGGCGCATCTGTCCGCCGGGGATATTTTTGTAGTGGGCTGCTCCTCCTCGGAGATTGCAGGAGGCCGCATCGGCAAGGCGTCCAGCCTGGAGGCCGCCCAGGCGGTGTACCGGGGCGTGGCGCCCCTTCTGCAAGAGCGCGGGATTTTCCTGGCCGCCCAGTGCTGCGAGCACCTGAACCGGGCCCTGATCATCGAGCGGGCCTGCGCGGAGAAATACGGCTACGACCTGGTCAGCGTCCGGCCCCAGCCCAAGGCGGGGGGCTCCTTC
>CANRHK010000122.1 GCA_947630395.1 uncultured Oscillospiraceae bacterium | reverse complement strand
CATGGGCTGCTACGAGCGCACCCTGGCCTACCTCATTGAGAAGTACGCCGGCGCTCTCCCCTGCTGGATGAGCCCGGAACAGGTGCGGGTGCTGCCCGTCACGGACCGCGCCATTGACTACGCCAAGGGCATTGCCTCGAAGCTCACCGCCCAGGGGTATCGGGTGGAGACCGACACCCGCAGCGAAAAGATTGGGCGGAAAATCCGCGACGCTCAGCTGGAGAAGGTGCCCTATATGCTGGTGGTGGGCGACCGGGATATGGAGGCCAATACCGTCTCCGTCCGGCACCGCACCGGCACCGACATGGGCGCTATGAGCCTGGAGGCTTTCGCCGCCCTGCTGGGCGAGGAGGTCAGCACCAGGGCCATCAAGTAATTCTTTCATCTGCCAATATCCACCAAAAGGGCGGCGTGAGCACAACTCACGCCGCCCTTTTTCCCTGTCCGCGCATAAAAATTCCAGTCTCCGCGCAGACTAAGCCCTGGCAACACCCCAAGAACCTGTATTTATAGGCGGAACATGCCCGATGGGCGAGGGATTTTCCGCCAGACAAGGCGATTTGACGCGGCCATACTGGATGTATGGCAGGGAAAATCAACGCGGTATGGCGGAAAAAGACCCGCCCAGGCGGCGTGGGACGCCTGTGAATACAGGTTTCAAACTTCAAAGGAGGAACCTGAGATATGAGCGATTGTACCAAGGACGGGTGCGCCTGCACCCCTAACCAGTCCATCCGCTGCACCGTGGTGAGCTGCGCCCACCACTGCCAGAGCCAGGACTACTGCGGTCTGGACTCCATCCAGGTGGGCACCCACGAGAACCACCCCAGCCAGGACCAGTGCACCGACTGCCAGAGCTTTGACAAGATCCAGTAAACTTTGACAGCTACCAAGCCGCCGGTCTCCGGGCCGGCGGATACATGAGGGCGAGGAGTGACGGGGCGTGACGGACAAGATGAAAAACGGTATTGCCGGGGCCGCCGGGGGGCTGGTCAACGGGGCCTTCGGCGGCGGGGGCGGAATGGTGCTGCTGCCCCTGCTGACCAAGTGGAGCAGTCTCAAACCCCGCAGCGCTTTCGCCACCTGCGTGGCCATCATCCTGCCCATGTGCTGCGTGTCCACGGCGGTGTACCTGTTCCAGGTGCGGCCCGATCTCTGGCAGGTGCTGCCCTATCTGGCCGGGGGCGTGGCGGGAGGCATCGTCAGCGGCTTGACCTTTGAGAAGGTGCCGGTGCGGGTGCTGAAGCTGCTCTTCGGGGGCTTCCTGCTCTATGCCGGAGTGAGGTATCTGCTGTGGTGACGTGGCTGCTGCCCTTTCTCTGCGCCCTGGGCACCGGGGTGCTGTCCGGCTGGGGCGTGGGCGGCGGGACGTTGCTGCTGGTGTGCATGACCCTGTTTCTGGGGGTGGACCACCGGACGGCCCAGGCCATCAACCTGCTGTTCTTCCTGCCCACCGCCGCGATCAGCCTCTTCTTCCACCGGAAAAACGGCCTTCTGGAGAAGGATACCTGGAAACAGGCCGCCATTCCAGGCGCTATCGCCTCCCTGGCCGGAGCCCTGCTGGCCACGGCGGTGGACGTGTCCCTGCTGCGAAAGCCCTTCGGGCTGTTCCTTCTCTACAGCGGCGCATCCATGCTCCTCAGCGCCAGGAAAAAGACATAGAAAAGCGGAGGCGCGTCTGTCCGCCTCCGCTCTCGTTTTGTGTGATTTGTCCGCGGTTCCCGGAGAGGTTTACGCCTCGCCGCCGGTCTCGCTGCCGCCCGTATCCCCTTCGCCGGGGGTGCCGCCCTCGCCGCCGGTCTCGCCTCCGGGGGTGCCGCTCTCGCCGCCGGTGCCTTCGCCGCCGGTCTCGCCTCCGCCGGGGATGTCGGTCTCCCCGCCGGCGGGTACATCGCCGCCGCCGGGATTCTCACCCGGATTCCCCTCCGCCGGTCTTCCGGCGGTGCCGGTCAGGATGATCTTGTTCTGGGTGGAATAGTTGCTGACCGCCTCCAGCTTGCTGGAAATGAGGGTACCGTCGCCGGCGTAGACGTTCCGGTAGGTCTCCACCTTATAGCCGTCGTGGCCGCTCTGCTTCACCTTCTGGGTGCCGTAGGGGAGACTGTCAGTCTCTTCGTACACCACAGGCCGGGCCGTGTAGCCCACCTGCTTGTAGGTCATCTCCACATAGGTATCATCGGTCTTGGTTCCCATGAAGGTGACCGTCAGCTTGTTGTTCACGTAGGACACGTCGATGCGGATGGGATAGTTGGTGTTGTTTTTGAAGCGGAACTCCGGCCCGCCCCAGCTGACGGTGGCGTCCATGCCCAGGGGGATATATCCGGGCCAGAACCGGTGGTTGGCGCGGGTGACAATCTCCAGGTTGGACCGGAGGCTGGTCAGGTAGATGGTGCTGGATACCTGGCAGATGCCGCCGCCGATGGTGTTCACGGTCTCTCCGTTCACATAGGTGCCCGCCGCGCCGTAGCCCTTGGCGGCGGTCCGCTGGCCCACCACCTTGTTGTAGTCAAAGATATCCCCGGGGTTGAGGATGGTGCCGTTGACCGCGCTGCCCGCCAGCTTCACGTTGCCCCTGCGGGCGGTGGTGCCGCTGACGTTGGTGGTGGCCGTGCCCAGCACGTCCTTAAACAGCACCTTCTCCAGCTCCTCGGCGGTCATCTCCGGATAGACAATGTCCGCCGGCAGCTGCACGGTGTCGCCGGGGGCCGCGCTCTCCAGCGCGGAGGCCGCCGCCTGGGTGTCCAGGTGTACGCCCACCTCGCCGTCCACCACCTTGCCGCTGGCAATGTCGTACTTGGCGGGGCTGGCCTCGGCGGTCAGCTCCTGGCTGATCTGCTCCAGATCCAGCTCCTTGCCCTTCACCGGCTTCCAGGGAGCCTCCACCTCGCCGGCGGAACCACCCATGTCGGTGAGCGCCTTGACAAGGCCCGCCTGGTCCAGCTTCTGCCCGTCGGCGGGCTTGGTGGCAAAGAGCCCCTCCCGGCTCAGCTCATAGCTGCCGTCAATGGGATCCCTGTCAAAATCAGCGGCCAGTGACGCCGCGGTGCGCCGGAGCAGCGCGTTGTCATAGCCGGCCACGATCACGGACACGTCGTTCTCGCCGCCCATGAGGCCCTTCACCATGGTCAGGCCGTTTTCCAGCCAGCCCAGAGCGCCCTTCCTGCGGCCCACCTGCCACACCTCGTCAACGAGCGCGGTCTGGTCGATTTCAGCGCCCAGCTCCTGCTGGGTGTAGGCGCCCAGCTCCTCGCCGTTGGCGGTGATGGTCACCGTCCCCTGGAGCAGCTTCTCCGGGGAGATTCTATCCTCTACCTCGCCGCGGCTCAGCCCGGACAGTTTCTCGCCGTCCAGCGTGACGCCTGGGAACACCTGGCTGTAGCCGTTGGCGTAGACGCACACGCCCACCACCGCCACAATCAGCAGCGCGGCCACCGCCGCCAGGGCAATCCAGGGGGCTTTGGAATGTTCCTTTTTCGTTAGTACCCCCGTCTCCGTGCCCGCCGCGGTTCTCTCCGCGTCCTTCGGAGCCGAATTTGGCTTTGCCACCCGTTTTCCGCTCATGGCAATCCCTCCTGTTACGGTCCATGGGTCTCATGTGCCCATTCCTCGTTAGTGTACCACGCCCGGGCCAAAAAAGCTTTACAATTTTGTAACAAGACATAGAAATTTTTGAAAAATGAGGCGGCTTGTCCAGTTCCTCCGCCAATGGTATTGCAGCAAATCGCAGAATGTGCTAGGATAGCAGTGCCCTCCCCGGTTCTATCCCAACCTGTCCCAGCATAGGATGGGACAAGCAATCCATGAGGAGGGATCCACATGACCATTCAGCGCAGGCCCCAGCCCCAGCGCCGGCGGAAAATCACCGCCATTGTGCTGGCCGGCATCATCTTATACCTGGTGGCGGTCACCGCCGCCAGCCCCACCGCCTCGGACGCCTGGAAGGCACTGCGCCAGCAGAAGAATCTGGCCCTGGCCCTGCTGCGCTCCCAGCTGGGGGATAGGCGGGACGCGGAGGATCTGCCCGCCGCCGTGGCCTTGGCCATCGGCCAGAGCCCCATGCTCCTCTCCGGCCAGAGCGCGGTGCTGGCCCTCCGCCGCTCGGTGGAGACCGACGGCAGCACCCCGCCGGGGGACGGGAATCAGACGCCGGACGTGGACGGCACCGCCCCCATCCCGGAGAACCCGATCCAGCCGGATACGCCCCTGGTCTTCGCCGACAACGGCGTCACCGCTAAGACACTGGTGCCCACCTCCCCGGACGGGTACATCGTCACCGGGGGCGTGTACATCAACAACCGCTCCGACAGGAGCTTCGACGCGTCCCTCTTTGACGGTACCTTTGCCGCCGCCCTGCCGGAGGCGGAGGGCCCCCAGGTGCTCATCGTCCACACCCACGGCAGCGAGGCATACACCATGCCCCCGGGGGAGGAGTATGAGGCCAGCGGCGACTGCCGCACCACGGACAACAGCTTCAACGTGGTCCGGGTGGGGGACGAGATCGCCAAGGCCCTGGAGGAGGCGGGCCTCTCGGTGCTCCACGACAACACCCTCTGTGACTACCCCGCCTACAACGGCGCCTACAACCGCTCCCTGGACGTGGTCAACAGCTATCTGGCCAAGTACCCCACCATCTCCTTTGTACTGGACGTCCACCGGGACGCCATCTCCGACGCGGACGGCACCGTATACAAGGTGGTCAGCAACGTGGCGGGGCTCAACGCCGCCCAGATGTCCTTTGTCATCGGCACCGACGGCGGCGGGCTGGATCACCCCAACTGGAAGGAAAACCTGAAGCTGGCCGCCGCCATCCACCAGAAGCTGACAGACGACTTTCCCACCCTCATGCGGCCTATGACCGTCCGGAACTCCCGGTACAACCAGCACACCACTTTGGGCAGCCTCCTCATTGAGGTGGGGGCGGCGGGCAACTCCCTGGACGAGGCCCTGCTGTCCGCACGGCTGCTGGGCAAGGCCATGGCGGAGGTCATCCAAAACAAGTAAGTTCTTACCTTTATACATAAGAGAGGTCTTATCCTATGCAAGCAAACCCCAATCCTATGACCTTGGACCAGTTGCCCGTGGGCGGCAGCTGCGTCATTGAGCGGGTGGGCTCCCGCCGGGGGGCGGTGAAGCGCCGCCTGGTGGACATGGGCCTCACCCCCGGCACGGCGGTGAAGCTGGTGAAAATGGCCCCCTTCGGGGACCCCATGGAGCTGACGCTTCGCGGCTATGAGCTGTCCCTCCGGAAGGAGGACGCGGCCCAGATCGCGGTGCGGCCCCTGGAGGCCGACGACGTCCGCCCGGATACCGTGTCTGAGAGCGCCTACCACCTGGGCAGCACATGCCACGGGGACTGCGCCCGGTGCGCCATGGGCTGCGCCAGCCCCAAGGATTTAGAGGCCATGCACCGCGCCCACCGCCACGAGCAGGCCCAGCACCCCAGCACCTACGACCCCCGCGCCCACGACACCCACCAGTGGAAGGTGGCCCTGGTGGGCAACCCCAACTGCGGCAAGACCACCCTCTTCAACGCTCTCACCGGCTCCAACCAGTACGTGGGCAACTGGCCCGGCGTGACGGTGGAGAAGAAGGAGGGCACCGCCAAGATTGGCGACATCAGCTTCACGGTGGTGGACCTGCCCGGTATCTACTCCCTGTCCCCCTACTCCCAGGAGGAGCTGGTGGCCCGGAAGTTTATCCTGGACGAGAAGCCCGACGCCATCATCGACATTGTGGACGCCACCAACTTAGAGCGGAACCTGTACCTCACCATGCAGCTGCTGGAGCTGGAGCGTCCGTTGGTGCTGGCGGTGAACTTCATGGACGAGGTGGAGAAGAAGGGGGACCAGATCGACTGCGGCAGGCTCTCCGCTCATTTGGGCGTGCCGGTGGTGCCCATCGCCGCCCGGGACGGCACCAACATTGAGAAGCTGGTCCAGGAGGCCCACCGCCAGATGCACACCGGCCTCACCGTGGAGCCCGACGACCTCTACGACGACTTCACCCACGCCATCCACCACCGCATCGGGGATCTGATCCACGACAGGGCCTACGCCGCAGGCATCCCCGCCCACTGGGCGGCCATCAAGCTGCTGGCCGGGGACGAGGAGGTGGAGAAGGCCCTGGAGCTCAGCGAGGACACCATCCGCCGGATCGACGCCATCGCCGCAGAGTATGAATCCGCCAGCCCCCTGGGCGACAGGGAGACCCTGCTGGCGGACAGCCGCTACCGCTTTGTGGAGCGGGTGGTGCGGGCCTCCGTCAAGAAAAAGGCGGACACCGGCGCCCCCACCGTCACCGAGCGCATTGACGCCGTGGCTACCCACAAGTACTTCGCCATCCCCCTGTTCCTGTGCATGATGCTGGTGGTGTTTCTGATCACCTTCAGCGGACCCGGGGCGTGGCTCTCCGACGGCATCGCCTGGTTTGTGGAGGATGTGCTGTGCCCCGGCGTGTCCGGGTGGCTGGGCGCCATGGGCGCACCGGCGTGGCTGAACGGGCTCATTGTGGACGGGCTCATCTCCGGCGTGGGCGGGGTGCTGACCTTCCTGCCCATGATCGCGCTGCTGTTTCTGTTTCTCTCCATGCTGGAGGACAGCGGCTACATGGCCCGGGCGGCTTTTGTGATGGACCGCACCCTCCGGCACTTCGGACTGTCCGGCAAGGCGTTTATCCCTATGCTGATGGGCTTCGGCTGCACGGTGCCCGCCGTCATGGGCGCCCGCACCATGGAGAACGACAAGGACAGGCGCATGACGATCCTGCTGGTGCCCTTCATGTCCTGCGGGGCAAGGCTTCCCATTTACGGCCTCATGACCGCCGCGTTCTTTCCCCGCCGCGCGGGGCTGGTGGTGTTTGGCCTCTATATCCTGGGGCCTGTGATCGCCATTCTCTCCGGCCTGATTCTGAAGCGGTGCCTGTTCCAGGGCGAGCCGGCCCCGTTCCTGCTGGAGCTGCCGCCCTACCGGATGCCCACCCTCCAAAACATCTGGCTCCACGTGTGGGAGCGGGTGCGGGACTTCCTGACCCGGGCGGGCACTATCATCGCCGCCATGAGCGTGGCGGTGTGGTTCCTCCAGAACTTCGCTCCCAACCTCCGGATGGTCTCCGACGCCTCGGAGAGCATCCTGGCCATGGTGGGAGGATTCATCGCGCCGGTGTTCGCGCCTATGGGCTTCGGCATGTGGCAGGCGGCGGTGGCGCTGCTGACCGGCCTTATCGCCAAGGAGGCAGTGGTGAGCTCCATGAGCCTGTTCTACGGCTTCTCCCTCACCGACTACGCGGCCGCGGGGGCGGCCATGTCGGCCACCTTCTCGCCGGCGGCGGCCCTGGCGTTCCTGGTGTTCTGTGCGCTGTATACGCCGTGTGTGGCGGCGATTGCCACCATCCGGCGGGAGATGGCCAGCCGGAGTTGGACGATTCTTGCTCTTATTTGGCAGCTTTGCGTTGCCTGGCTGGTCAGCTTCTTCGTCTACCAGTGCGCGGTGGGGGTGCTTATCTGATAGGAATTGCGGAGGGGCTTCCAGCCCCTCCCTACTTTTTTCTTTTCTTTCTCTGCTTCTTACCCTGGGGCCACTTTTTGCCGCCAAAAAGTGGCCGGAAAAACCGCAAAGGGGCTTC
>CANRHK010000121.1 GCA_947630395.1 uncultured Oscillospiraceae bacterium | reverse complement strand
TCGAAAACGTCAGCCAGCTTCTGGATGGCCTCCTCGTTGAACTGGGCCAGACCGTCGGACAGCTCCTTCGCGCCGTCCCGCAGCTGGTCGATGCCGTCGATCAGGGCGGAGATGGAGGCGTTCAGCGTATCCGTGCCGGTTTCCAGCTCACCCGCGCCGGCCGCCGCCTGAGAGACGCCGGCTGTGTAGGTCTGAAGGCCGGTGTAAAAGGCGTTGTAGCTGTCGAGAGAGGTTTTCAAGTTGATGACGGACTGGGCCCCTTCAGACGCGGCGGCCAGCTGGGTCTGCACCTCGTCAGAGGCCATATTGTCGGAGATGGCCTTCTGCACCTGGGCCTCGGTGTTGTCGGCGATGAGCCCTTTGACCGTGTCGCTGCCCATCTGCTGCTCAATGGCGGCCTCTACCGCCGCCTGGGTCGCCTGGTCCACCAGCCCCGCAACCACGGCGGCGTCATAGTTGGCTTTGTCCATCCCAGCGGCGGCTATGACCTGATCCGTCACCTGCTCCCGCAAGGCGGCGGTCACCTGTTCCTCAATGTAGGGCCGCTGTTCCTCCACGGCGGCGGTGACGGCGGCCAGCGCCTTGTTATAGGCCGCCGTCTCGTCGATGGAGGAGATGATCCCGTTCAGTACGCCGGCATAGTTCTCCACGGTCAGCGCCGGGACCTCCAGCCCTGCGGCGGCCAGCTGGGTGTTGGCGGTGGACAGCAGGGTGTCGAACACCTGCTTTGCCCCGCCGTTCAGGGTGGCGTTGTTGGCGGCGAGGGCGTTCAGCCCGTCGGCAAGCTGGGCCGCGCCGGCCTGGAGCTGCCCTGCGCCGCCCGCCAGCGCCCCGGACTTGTCCGCCAGAGTGGACAGCCCGTCATAGAGCTGGCCCGCGCCGTCCATCAGTTGAGCCATGGCGTCGGTCATATCGTCCATGGAGCCGCTTAAGTCCCCCAGGTTATCCAAATCGTCCAGGTCGATGTCCCGGAAGGGCTCATTGGTCGCAAGGGTGATGGCGGTCTCCAGCGCGAAATTCTCCGCGTCGGCGGTGATCTCCACACAGTCCGGCAGCTCCAATGTCTCGGAATCCAGCCCCAGGCTCTCCTGGAGGCCCGGGAAGGCCATGCCGATGACCACCGTGCGGTCGCCGTCATTGATGAGCTTTCCGCCCATGACATCCACATTGGAGAAGACCTCGTTGTCCAGCACCACGCCGGTGAGCACGGCGAAGGGGACATAGATCTCTTCCTGCTTTCCGTCGATCTCCACCGCCGTCCGCTGCCGGTTGGTGTAGTCGAAGTGGATGGTCACCTTGCCGCTCTGCGCCGCCAGCTCCTCGGGCGTCACCTGCTTCCCGTCCAGGGTGTAGGTAATGCGCATGTCCACCGGCGGATCCCTGTCGGTGCTGCCCTGGTAGTAGATATCCTGTCCCTGGGCGTTCCAGACCAGACGGTCGCCGTTGGCGGTCCAGGTCTCGTCGCCCTTGACATTCTCGATGTTCGTCAACTCACTCCGGTCCCGGATGGTGCCGGCCCCGGCGGTGTTTTTCAGCCAGTCGCTGACAATGACGCTCTCCACGGAGCCATCCGCGCCGGTCAGGACGTAGACCGTCTCGTCCTTGGGAACGGCGGTTCCCTCTCCCACAGCGGCGGCTGTGGTGGCCGTCAGAGGTGCGGGCATTGCCGGAGTGGCTGTGTCGCCGGCGGCGGCCGTCCGATGGGACGCCAGCCCGGCGCCGCCCAGGGCCATGGCCCCGCAGAGGCAGATTGCCAAAACCTTACTCAACGTGCGTTTCATTTCGCAAATACCTCCTGTTTGGTTTGATGTACATGTTTGGATCTCATGCCAAGGGTGGTGACGCAGATGAGCTTATCGCACAGCATCAACAGCGCCGGGAGCATGAAGATGACAGAGAGCATGCTCACAATGGCCCCTCTCGCCATCAGCATGCACATGGAGCCGATGATGTCGATATCCGAGTAGAGCGCCACGCCAAAGGTAGCGGCGAACAGCCCCATGCCGGAGACGAGGATGGACGGGATGGAGGCGGCCAGCGCCGTCCGGACGGCGTCCGCCTTCCCGCTGCCCCGGATGCGTTCCTCCTTGTACCGGGTGGTCATCAGAATGGCGTAGTCCACCGTGGCGCCCAACTGGATGGTGCTGATGCAGATGGGCGCGATGAAGGGCAGGCTCTGGCCCAGATAGTGGGGCAGGCCCAGGTTGATGAAGATGGCCAGCTCAATGACCGCAATCAGGATGAAGGGCAGGGACAGGCTCTTTTCCACCAGGGCGATGATGATGAAAATGGCGATGATGGACACCGCGTTGACCACCTGAAAGTCATAGGCGGTGGTCTCAATCATGTCCTTCATGCAGGGGGCCTCGCCGATGAGCATCCCGGAGGGGTCGTACCGCTTCAGGATGGTGTTCAACCGGTCAATCTGTGTATTCACCGCGTCGCTGGCCACCTTGTACTCGGAGCTGATCATCATCAGCTTCCAGTTGCCGCTCTGGAGGACGCTGGTCAGCGATTCCGGCAGGACCTCCTCCGGCACACGGGGACCTACGATGGACTCCATGCCCAGCACGTACTTCACGCCGTCCACCTCCTCCATCTCGCGGGTCATGGCGCGGACGGACTTAGCGGACAGACCGGCGTCCACCAGCAGCATGTGGGTGGAGGCCACGCCGAAGTTCTCGGACAGCTTGTTCTTGGCGACGGTGTAGTCGATATCCTCCGGCAGGCAGTCGCCCAGGTCGTAGTAGACCTCATCGTTGGTCTTTTGATAGCCGCTCCAAGCCGGCGGAACCAGCAGGGCGAAGATCACCAGGAACACCGGGAACACTTTGACCAGTCCCTTGGCGAAGCCGCCCATGTGGGGGATCAGGGAGCGGTGCCGGGTCCTTTGCAGGGGCTTGTCGAGCACCAGGATCAGCGCCGGCAGCACGGTCACGCAGCCGATGACGCCCAGCAGCACACCTTTCGCCATGACGATGCCCAGGTCCCGGCCCATGGTGAAGGACATGAAGCACAGGGCGATGAAGCCCGCGATGGTGGTGACGGAGCTGCCTACCACCGAGGTCAGCGTCTCGCTGATGGCGGCGGCCATGGCGTCCTTGTTGTCCTGGAAGCGCCCGCGCTGTTCGTTATAGCTGTTCCACAGGAAGATGGAGTAGTCCATGGTGACCGCCAGCTGGAGTACCGCAGACAGGGCCTTGGTAATATAGGAGATCTCCCCCAGGAAGTAGTTAGTCCCCAGGTTCAGCAGGATCATCATGCCGATGCTGGACAGGAACACGAAGGGCACCAGCCAGCTGTCCAGGAGCAGCAGCATGGCGGCGCAGGCCAGCGCCACGGCGATGCCCACGTAGATGGGTTCCTCCTCCTCACACAGGTCTTTCAAATCGGTGACCAGGGCCGACATGCCGGAGACGAAGCACTTCTCTCCGGCAAGCTGCCGGATCTCCCGGATAGCCTCCATGGTCGCGTCGGCGGAGGTAGAGGTGTCGAAGAAGATGGCCATCATGGTGGCATTCTCCGTGTTGAAGACGTCATAGATCTTGTCCGGCAGCAAATCCATGGGGATGGAGACGTCCGCCAGGGAGTCGTACCAGAGGACCGTCTCCACGTGGTCCACCCGCTCCACCTGGGCCTTCAGGTCTGCCACATCCTTGGCCGGCATATCCTCCACAATGAGGAAGGAGAACGCGCCCTTGCCGAAGTCCTCCAGCAGCGCGTCCTGGCCTATCACCGTCTCCATATCCTCCGGCAGGTAGTCCAGCATGTCGTAATTGATCCGGGTCCCCGCTGTCCCCAGCACCGACGGGATCATCAGCGCCAGGGTGACGATGAGGATCGGGACGCGGTATTTGACGACCGCTTTGGAAAAACGCATGGGATATCACTCATCCTTTCGATTGATTTTTGGGGGCCGCCGTCCGGCCCTCGGAACGCCATATCCTCGCCGTTCATTCGAGCAGAGTGTAGCGCGGCCGGCCTCCCCGCGCCATGGGCAAAAAAAGCCCGGTGCCCAAAATTCAGACACCGGGCAGGAAATGTCTGGATATTTGCAATTCAATGGCGCTTGACAATCAGGTTGGGGGGAATATAATGTCTTGTCAGAAAACTTCGGGAAACGGGGGATGATGGGTGGCGAATTTTACGCGGGAGGCGATCAAGAGCGCCTTTTTGCAGCTTCTGGAGGACCGGCCCCTGAGCCAGATCACGGTGAAGGACATTGTGACGGCCTGCGGCGTCAACCGAAACACATTTTACTACTACTTCCAGGATATTCCCTCCCTGGTGGAGGAGATGGTGAAGGACGACGCCCAGCGCATCATCCGGAAGTACCCCCGACTGGACTCCATCGAGCAGTGCCTGGACGCGGCCATCGAGTTCGCCATGGCCCACCGCCGGGCGGCGCTGCACATCTATAACTCCGCCAACCGCTCCGCCTATGAGCAGTATCTGTGGCGGGTGTGCGAGTACGGGGTGGAGCGCTATGTGGAGACCCTCGTGGCCGGGCGGCATATGCGGGAGGGGGACAGGGAGGTTCTCGTCCGGGACGAGACCTGTCTGGCCTTCGGCGTGGTGATGTATTGGCTGGAGCACGGAATGCGGGAGGATCTGCGGGATCCCATCCACCGGATCTGCGAACTGAAAAAGGGCTTTGTGGAGGAGGTCATCCGCCGAAGCGAGGAGAGTTGGCAGGCGGCCATAGAGCAAAACTAGGCAAAAGGCGCCCGGTGCCTGAAAATCAGACACCGGGCGCTTTTTGCCCGTTTTCAGGGGCCGGCCCGGGTGTTATGCTGGTGCCATGAAAAAATAAGGAGGTGCGGCTATGCGCTCTACCGTTCCCATGCGGGTAGCGAAGATCGGAAATCTGGTCCTCTACGCCGCCCTGTGCGTCTTCGGCGCCGCGCTGATTCAGGACCCGGAGATCTCGTCTGTGTTCATCATCCGTGTGACCGGCCTGGCCATGGTGGTCTTTGGTGTCATTAAAATTGTGAGTTACCTCTCCAAGGACCTGTTCCGGCTGGCGTTTCAGTACGATCTGGCGGTGGGGATCCAACTCATTGCGGTTGGCGTCCTGGTGTCCCTGTGGCCGGAGGACCTAGCCAACTTCTTCTGCGTCCTCATGGGTCTCACCATCCTGGCGGACGGGCTCTTCAAGATCCAGATCGCGCTGGACGCCCGGCAGTTCGGCATCCACGCCTGGGGGCTGATTCTGGCACTGGCCATCTTCGCCGGGATTTTCGGCGGGATTCTGCTGTTCCGCCCCACCCAGAGCGTGCGGATTCTCACGATACTGCTTGGGATTGCCCTGCTGGCGGACGGCATACTGGGATGTATTACCGTCCTGACCTCGGTGAAGATTGTCCGCTGGCAGAAGCCGGACGCCATTGACGTGGACTGGCGGGAAACCAAAGACTGAGAACCTGTATTCATAGGCGTCCCACGCCGCCTGGACGGGTCTTTTCCCGCCATACCACACCGACAACCCACGCTTACAAATTTTCAAATTATAACAGGAATGGTCGCCTGTTCGTATCGAGACAGTCATGGTCATCCCGCTTACAATTGCACGACTGATAGGGTTATATAAGGATACGGGTGCACCGGTATTTTCCCAAATCATCGAGCATCTTGCGGCGATGGAAAATGTAATCCTTCGATCTTCTGATTTGAAATTATATCTGGCAATGGATATTAAGTTTCCAGGATTGCCACCGCACTACAAAATAGAACAGGCATTGATGGTGCAGGAAAGCACCCACATCTTCTGAATTAGTCTTGGAAGCCGTTGTACTGTAACACCTACAGAGTCACATCTTTTTTACCAACGAAACAGAAAACCGGACAAATCCTTTTGGATTTGTCCGGTTTTTCGTGCTTTTTTGACGGTTTTGTTTGTGGGTCAGGGTGTGGGGCAGGTATAGACCCACACCCTGACCCACACAGGGACAGTTCCGGATAGGACAGGGCAGCACAGAAGAGGATTTTCTTCCTGTGCTGCCTTACCCATGTTTTCAGAAGACCGCTCAGTATCCACATTTTTCAAAAGACGATGAGCTTCCTCAATGACAAGAAGATGCTGAAGACCCAGTTTCTCCGTGGAATGTTCGTCCTTGAATGCCTGTCGGTACTCATTGATAAACACCTCCAGTAGACCCACACAGCAGGCTTTTCCATGTAGTATTCATAATGTGGTCGTTGTAGGTTTATATTTTTTCATTTCCCAGCGCCTCAATTATCTGGTATAATAGCCTCGTAGCATTGGCAGCCGGAAAGGAGTTGCCAATGAATCGGGTCTGTGCGGGTCTGTGCGGCACACTTTTTATATTGACTTCAGTCAATGACCGTGGTATAATACCTGCCAAGGGGGGTGGTCCCGGTGGGTAAACGACAGGATTCCGCACAGATAACACGGAATAAAATCGTCCAGGCGGCAAAGGAACTGCATGAAAAACGGGGCCTTTCCAATGTCTCCGTGGACGAGATCGTGGCGGAGGCAGGGGTCAGTAAGGGGAGCTTCTACGTGTACTTCAGACGCAAGGAAGACGTCAGCGCTGAGATCGAACTGCTCAGGTTCGATGAGTTGAAGGACTCCTTGGAACACTTCCCAGGAACGGCGGTGAAGAAAATCGGCAGATTCCTAACGGAATCGGTCCGGTACATCCAGGAGCAGGGGCTCGCCCTGTGCAAGGAGTGGATGAAAAGTGCCATCTCTCCCATAGACGAGGCGGGTCCCGGCATGGTGAAAATGAACTTCGACCGGGAATACATCCTGCAGACCATCCGCCAAGCGCAGGAACGCGGCGAGCTGGACAATGGCGCTCCGGCGGAGGCTCTGGCCGACCTCATTTTATCGGATTACTACGGAATGGTGACGCTCTGGAGCATGACCAACGGCAGATTCCCTATACAGGAGCGCATAGAAACCTTTGCGGATACACTCAACACAATTTTGAAGCCATATTGGCGGGAGGAAACAGTGTGAAAGATTATCAGATTCTAGCTCCGCCCAAAAGGGCGCAACAAACCCGCCCTGCAAACAAGAAGTTTTCAGGGCAGAGTGTAGGTTGTATGGCTAAGCCACATTTAGGCCTTGGGATTCTAAGAATCGAATAGCTTGGTTGATAGCCTTTTGTAGCTGTTTCTCCTTCAAATGTTCGGGCATATCAACCTTGTACAAGTCAACAGGATTCCAGACTTCCCCGGTGGAGAGCATAGAGAAGATGGCAGTCAAAATCATTCTGGCGATGGCGATGATGGCTCGCTTCTTGCCCCGGCGCTTTGTGACTCGCTCATACTTCAAGGCGTAGTAAAAGGAAGATTTGTCCTTCACGGCAGCGTGGGCAACTTGTACCAACGCCGGTTTGAGATAGATTCCGGCACGTGAAATGCGGACAGACTTTTTCTTGCCTGCGGATTCATTGTTTCCAGGGGTAAGACCGGCCCAGCAGCAAAGGCGTTTAGAGGAATCGAATTGAGCCATATCCGTACCGATTTCAGAGATGATGGTAATGGCACTGCTGCGGTCGACGCCGGGGATAGTGCAGAGCAAGGTGATATAACCCTCATACTTCTGAACCATAACGTCAATACAAGCGTCCACCCGGCTGATGAGAGCATCAATG
>CANRHK010000120.1 GCA_947630395.1 uncultured Oscillospiraceae bacterium | reverse complement strand
CGGGTCCGGTCCGCTTCGGCCCCGCCTGGCGGGACTACTGGGGCATGGACAGCGTGGAGAACAGCTGGGACAGCGACTACAACATGGATACGCTGGAGCTGGCCTGGGACCAGCCAAGCGCCAACAGGTACGCTTTTCACGGCGGAATCGTCTTCTTCTACGGCGGGGAGTCCCTGGGCGCGGAGCTCTCCGGCTGGCACAGCAAACCGAAGGGCATCGGCCTGGAATGGAACATCTATCCGATTGTCACAGAGGGATCACAAACCTGGTAACAAAAAGTTCACAGAAATGATGCCGGATTGATACAAATTTGATACGACTTTGCGACAGGAATCTGGTACACTCTTTTTCAGTGCCGCCCAGGGCAAATGGCCCACGCGCGGCAGGAAAGGAGCATCTGTTCCCATGTCGAGATCCCGTCGCCGCCGGAGGCGCGGCGTATATATCAGTCCCTTCCTGCTTCTGGCGGCCGGCCTGATCCTGGCGGCCCTGGCGGGCTACCTCATCTGGAACGGCCTGCACCCCGGCGGCGGTGGAAACGACATCCCCGCCGGCAGCTTCCAGCCCGGCACTCCCTCCGGCAGCGACGAACCCCGGAAGGAACACGTGACCACGGACTCCGGTATCGCCTGCACCCTCACCGATCTGGGGGAGGACGCCGTCTACACCGGGGATCTGGTGCTGGTGAGCAACGCGGTGCCCTACCACTTTCCTGACCAGCAGGATCTGGTCAGTATCTATGAGAACAAGACCTCCAGCTACTATGTCCGGGACATGGAGGTCCTTCTCTGCCCCGTGCCTCTGGAGGCCCTCAACCACATGATGGACGACTTTATCGCCCAGGGCGGCAGCAAGACAGTCAACGTGGTGGCCGGCCACCGCACCAGGGAGTTCCAGCAGCACCTCTTTGAGCAGAGCAGCGATCAGAACGGCCTGGACCACGCCAAGGAGTTTGTGGCCCAGCCCGGCGGCAGCGAGCACCACACGGGGCTGGTCATTGACCTCTACCTCTACTTCTCCAACGGCACCAGCGGCGACTACGACGGCACCGGCGAGTACGCCTGGATCAACTCCCACTGCCAGGAGTACGGCTACGTGGTCCGCTATGCGGGGGACAAGCAGTCCCTCACCGGCATCGCCGACGAGCCTTGGCATTTCCGCTACGTGGGCGTGCCCCACGCCACGGAAATGGTGGAGAAGGGGATGTGCCTGGAGGAGTACATCGACTATCTGCGCCAGTTCCCCTTCGACGGGGACCACCTGACCATAGAGGCCGGGGGAAAGAAATACGAGGTCTGGTACGACGCCGGCAGCGAGGTCTACCTCCCCGACAGCGGCAATTACACCGTCTCCGGCAACAACGTGGACGGGGTCATCGTCACCTGTGAAGTATCGTAAGGAAAAAGATTTGACTTTTTTCTGCTGAATAGTATAATAAATTCCGGGACGGGTTTCTCCTGTCCCGGAATTATTTGATATGGGAGGCTTCTCGTATGACGTATACCATGAAGGTCGCCGGCCTGGAGCGGGATCTGCCCCTGTGCAAGGTCAGCGACGATCTGTACATCGGCGCGTTTATCATCTTCGGCGACGCCGAACTGACGGTGGCCTGCGCCTCCGCCCTGCTGGAAAAAATTCCCGCGGACAGCTACGACTACATGCTCACCGCCGAGGCCAAGAGCATTCCCCTGATCCACGAGATGGCCCGCCAGTCCGGGGCCAAGAAGTACTTCATCGCCCGGAAGGGCTCCAAGGTGTACATGCCGGACCCCATCCATGTCTCCGTCCGCTCCATTACCACCCTGCGCCAGCAGGATCTGTTCCTGGGCGCCGACGACTGCGCCCTCATCAAGGGCAAGCGGATTCTCATCGTGGACGACGTCATCTCCACCGGCGAGAGCCTCCACGCCCTGGAGGATCTGGTCCGCACCGCCGGCGGCACCGTGGCGGGCAAGGCCGCCATCCTGGCCGAGGGCGACGCCCTGAACCGGCCGGACATCACCGTCCTGGCCCCTCTGCCGGTGTTCAACCCCGACGGGACTGTGAAGGAGTAATTGCCAGCCATAGGAAAAGGCCGGGTGCGTTTCGCACCCGGCCTTTTCAAGCTCTGCATTCATACCCTTCTCTTGGGCTGGTTGTTCTCGTAGAGATAGCGGAGACCCTTCAGCGTCAGCTCCCCGTCGTGGATGATGGCGTGGCTGCACCGGGCCGTCACCAGCTCCCTGGAGCCGCCGGTGGCCACCACCGCCGCCCCCGCCATGTCCGGCAGGGCCAGATAGCGATCCACAAAGCCGTCCACCGCCAGGGCCGTGCCCAGCAGCAGGCCGCAGCGCATGGCGTCGGCGCTGTTGCGCCCCAGGCACTCTTCCCCGCTGCCGCCCAGGTCGATGAAGGGCAGCAGGGCCGCGTTGTCCTCCAGCTGGGCGGCGCTGCGCCGGATGCCCGGCAGAATGCAGCCGCCCAGGTAGGTCCTGTCCCCGTCGATGGCCGCGATGGTGGTCACCGTGCCGGCGTCGATGAGAATCACCGGCGCGCCGTACTCTGTCAGCGCCGCCAGGGTGTCCGCCACCAGGTCGCCCCCCAGCTGGGAGGGGTCGTCGATGCGGATGCGGAAGCCGGTGCGGATGCCGGGGCCTACCCTCGTCACCTTCTGCCCTGTCACCGTCCGGGCCGCCTCCTCCAGGAGGCCCGTGAGACCCGGCACCACCGAGGAGAGGATGCAGCCCCGGAAGTCCCCCCGGGGCACCCCGTTCAGCCGCAGCAAATCGTAGAGTACGGCGGCGTACTCGTCCGCGCTGCGCTCCGTCCGGGCGGAGATCTTCGAGCGCATGCGCAGGGTCGAGGACTGAAACACTCCGAAGTCAATATTGGAATTTCCTACGTCGATGGCCAGCAGCATACGGTTTCTCCTTCCCCTTCTGACAGTGCCCTTACACAATACAATATATATCATGGCGCGGGCCCTTTGGCAAGAGATATTTTCATTGCATTTGCCGGAAACGTGTGGTATGATCGGGTGGAAATTCCGTTAAACCATTCACAAAGGAGTTCCCCCTATGGATATCGAGACCCTGAAAGCGAAATTGCAGGAGGCTAAGTACGTCTGCGACGACGGCCTGGTCACTACCCTGCTGGTGGCCCTGAAGCTGGGCAGGCCCCTGCTCATTGAGGGCGCCGCCGGCGTGGGCAAGACCGAGGTGGCCAAGGTCATGGCCCAGGCCCTGGGCCGGGATCTGGTGCGGCTCCAGTGCTACGAGGGCCTGGACGAGAGCAAGGCATTGTACGAGTGGAACTACCAGAAACAGCTGCTGGCCATCCAGGTGCAGATGAACCGGACGGATCCGGAAGAGCTGACAAAATCCCTCTTTGGCGACGAGTACCTGCTGGAGCGGCCACTGCTCCGGTCCATCCGCTCGGAGAAGCCGGTGGTGCTGCTCATTGACGAGATTGACAAGGCGGACGAGGAGTTCGAGGCGTTTCTCCTGGAGCTGCTCAGCGAGATGCAGGTCACCATCCCCGAGGTGGGCTCGGTGAAGGCCGCCTCCATCCCCTTCGTGGTGCTGACCTCCAACCGCACCCGGCCTCTCAGCGAGGCCCTGCGGCGGCGGTGCGCCTACCTCTATATCCCTTACCCGGACCTTAACAAGGAGGTGGCCATCATCAGTGCCAAGGTGCCCAACGTCAACGAGCACCTGGCGGTGCAGGTGGCACAGGCCATCCAGGCCCTCCGGGACAGCGAGGCCATTCTGAAAAAGCCCTCCATCGCTGAAACCCTAGACTGGGTGGCCGCTTTGGAGGCTTTGGGCGTCAGCGACCTCACCCCAGAGTCAGCGGAGCGGACCATGGGCTTCGTCCTCAAGAGCAGCGAGGACATGGAGGCCGCCGCTCCCCTGCTGGCCGGGCAGAGCCATGACTGCGGCTGCGGCCATGACCATGGGGACTGCGGCCATGGCGGCGATGGCTGCGCCCACCATCACCACAGATGATGGATCAAGCCGTCTACATTGAAAAGCTGGCGGAGTTCTCCCAGCGGCTGCGCCAGCAGGGGCTGGCGGTAGGGCTCCAGGAGACCGCCGACGCCTGCCGGCTGCTCAGCGATCTGGAGCTGACCGACCGGGTCTACGTCCGGGCCGCCCTGTCTGCTATCTTTGCCAAGAGCCGGGAGGAGCAGGCGGTCTTTGACAGGACCTTTGACAGCTTCTTTGTCAGCCGGGAGCGCCGGGAGGCCCTCCGAAAGCAGCAGGAGGCCGAGGCCCAGGAGATCGCCCGGAAGCGGGCCGAGGCGGAACAGGAGCTCCAGTTCGAGGGCCAGCCCATTGACCTCCGGGAGGACCTCCGGGACGTGTACGTCACCATGGAGGACAACAAGAAGGAGTATCTGCGCCAGCTGCTGGAGAAGACAAGGCGCAACGCCCAGCGCAGCCCCAAGCTCTACGGCAGCTTTATCCGCTCGGTGTTCATGCGCTTTCTGCTGGAACAGCAGATGGTCATGGAGGACGCCGCCGTGGGGGCCGAGGAGACAGATCCGGATCTGGCGCTTCTCTACCGGGATATCTCCAAATTTCGGGAGGCGGATATCCCCCGGGCCGCCGCCCTTATCAGCGCCATTGCCCGGCAGTTGGACGCGGAGCTCAGCCGCCAGCGCCAGGGCCGGGGCCACAGCGGACAGCTGGATTTCCGCCGCACCATCCGCAAGGGTCTGGAGACCGGCGGCAGCTTCTACCGCCTCAGCTACCGCCGCAAGCGGCGGAGGAGGAAGCGGCTGGTGCTGCTCTGCGACGTGTCCGGGTCCATGCTCCAGTTCTCCGAGTTCGCCCTGCGGTTCATCAAGTCCATGAGCGAGGTGTCCGAGGCCTCCACCGCCTTCCTCTTCTCCGAGGATCTGCGGCGGGTGGACCCCTTCGCCCTCCAGAACATGGACGCGTTTCGGGACTATGTGCGCTCCTCCGGTCTCTACGGCCGGGGCACCGATCTGGGGACAGCCCTGGAGGATCTGTGCCAGTGGAAACCATCCCCGCTGGGGCCGGGCACTACCCTGCTGATTCTCTCCGACACAAAGACGGTGGATCTCCCCCGGGCGGCCCGGCAGCTGCTGGAGGCCAAACGGCAGGCGGGCAAGGTGCTGTGGCTGAACCCCATCCCGGCGGGCAAGTGGCCTTACGTCCGCAGCATCCAGACCATGTCCATGCTGTGCCAGATGGTGCCCTGCTCTACCCTGGACGAGCTGGCACGGACGTGCCGCAAGCTCTTAACTAATTGACAGAAAGGCTGGAAAGGAAAATTCCTTTCCAGCCTTTCTGTCGTGTTTTGCCTAAACGGCCACATGAGGATTGACAGATTTTGCCGAAACTGGTAGAATAGGCTTGTCCCCTTTCAGGGGGCAGGCGCGTAAGCGGTGCCGCACAAACGGCATAGGGCGCCCCACGGATCAACGGTTTTACGTTGGCGGTCAGCTTTTATCCTCTGAACAAAGGGGGGTGGAAGCATGAAGTCTCTTTTGAGCGTATTCTTTAGAATTCACGGATTTATCGTGATCTTCAGGATACAGAGGGACAACCGCCACTCCACCAAGTGACGGTTGTCTGGTGTTACGCTAGCAACATAACATTTGGCTGACCGCCCTGTGGGGCGTCCTCCTGTGTCTATTATACCCGGCTGGGCCTGCCTTGTCAAGTCCGGCCATTTATTTCGCTCCTTACTCCACCGCAATGTGGTTATCCGCGAACGCTTTCAGCAGCAGCCCCATGTCGCTGGGGATGGAGATGGGCTCACCGCAGTGGGCGATGGCGTTGGCCACGTCCTTCAGGCCGTTACCGGTGACCACGGACACCACCGTGGCATTGGGAGAGATCTTCCCCTCCTCGCAGAGCTTCTTCAACCCGGCCGTGCCGGTGACGCCGGCGGGCTCTCCGAAGACGCCGCAGGTCCGGCCCAGCAACTTCTGGGCGGCCATGATCTCCTCGTCGGAGACGTTCACTGTCAGGCCGTTGGACTCACGGATAGCCATGAGGGCCTTGTCCGCGTTCCGGGGCACGCCCACGGCGATGGAGTCCGCCAGGGTGTTCTCCTTCATAGGACGCCAGTCCTCCCCTGTCTCAATGGCCCGGTTCAGCGGGCAGCAGCCGGAGGCCTGGGCGGAAATCAGCTGGGGCAGGCGGTCGATGAAGCCGATGGCGTACAGGTCCTTGAGGCCCTTCCAGAGGCCCGCGATAGTGCAGCCGTCGCCCACGGAGATGGCGATGTAGTCCGGCACCTGCCAGTTCAGTTGCTCCATGATCTCCAGGCCCACGGTCTTCTTGCCCTCGGACAGGTAGGGGTTGATGGCGGCGTTGCGGTTGTACCAGCCCCAGCGGTCGATGGCCTGCTTGCTCAGCTCGAAGGTCTCCTCGTAACTGCCCTGGACGGAGATGACCGTCGCGCCGAAGGTCATCAGCTGGGCCACCTTGCCCTTGGGGGCGCGGCTGGGGACGAAGATGTAGGTCTTGAGCCCTGCGGCGGCGGCGTTGCCCGCCAGGGAGCTGGCGGCGTTGCCGGTGGAGGAACAGGCGATGACCTCGGCCCCGGCCTCCCGTGCCTTGGCTACGGCCATGGAGGAGGCTCTATCCTTCAGAGACGCCGTCGGGTTCACGCCGTCGTCCTTGACATACAGAGCCTTTATGCCAAGCTGGCTGGCAAGGCGATCCGCTTGATAGAGGGGGCTCCAGCCAACCCGGAGGGCGGGACCTCGGTGGTATCCTCCACCGGAAGCAGCTCCCGGTAGCGCCACATGGAGTTGTCCCGGCGCTGGGCCAGCTTGTCCTTGGTGAGGACGGTCTTGATGTAATCGTAGTCGTAGATGATATCCAGAATCCCCCCGCAGGAGCAGTTGGTCAGGTTGGGGGTGGCCTCATAGATTTTGCCGCATTTGACACATTTTGCGTATTTGACGTTTTTCATAATCTATCCTCCGGATGTTGCATAGGGGCCTCCGGCCCCTCTTCTGCTCTTTTTCTTCTCGCGGCTGCTGCCGTGGCCCCGGCCTACTTTTCCCTTGCCGGAAAAGTAGGCAAAAGGGCACTCAGGGGGTTCCCCCCTGAGAACCCCAATGTTTTGATTTGTTTTGCGCTGTCTTGCCGGTCTGCCTGGTCTAAATCACTGCCGTCCGTATATGGGGCGAAGCGGCTATTTTAGTATTGTTGCACGGACATTTCTATGCGGCGCCCAGTCCGCCCGGAGGGCGGACCTTCGCTTTGGGTTCGCTGTACGCCTGTTGTTCAGGACATCTGCCCCTACTGTTCTTCCTCCTTTAAACTCTCCAGCGCAACCCGAACCGCCTCAAGTACAAATGCAGTAAAGGTACAATCCTTTCCGCGAATTGCCTCCTCAACTTCTTCAATCATATCATTCGGAAAGCGGATACTCTTGTTTGTAGTCGGTGGAATTTTGGGTATTTTGAACTTTGCCATACTACACACCTCGTCATACAGATTATATGACGATTGTAATGCGTTATGTATTGCATGGCAGAAATACATATGTTGCACATTTGTGTTGCATTTTCTCGAACAATACGGTATAATGTCCCTATACTAAAAAGGAGGCATCTCTCATGTCCGATTTTCCCAACTATTACACCCTGCTCTTCAACCGCATTACCGACGCCATCGAGG
>CANRHK010000119.1 GCA_947630395.1 uncultured Oscillospiraceae bacterium | reverse complement strand
AGCGCTGGCAGAAGGAGCTCAAGTGTGAGCTGGTGCCGGCCACGGCTCTCCTCAGCGAGCTCAGGGATGTGAAGGACGAGGGGGAGCTTGAGAAGCTGATCGCCGCCCAGCGCATCGCGGAGAAGGCCCTCCAGGACGTGCTGGACTTCATCAAGGTTGGCCGGACGGAGAAGGAGATCTCCGCCTACCTCCAGTACCGGATGCTGTGCCACGGGGCGGAGAAGATGTCCTTTGAGCCCATTGTGGTCAGCGGCGCCAACAGCAGCATGCCCCACGGCGTGCCCACCGAGAAGCCGGTGGCCGACGGGGACTTCATCACCATGGACTTCGGCTGCGTCTGGGGCGGGTACTGCTCCGACATGACCCGCACCGTGGCCGTGGGCCACGTCACCGAGGAGATGGAGAAGGTCTATGCCACCGTGCTGGAGGCCCAGCGGGTGGGCATCGCCACGGCCAGGGCCGGCGTCACCGGCGCGGAGGTCCACAACGCCGCCGCCAAGGTCATCGCCGGCGCGGGCTACGGCCCCTACTTCGGCCACGGCTTCGGCCACGGCGTGGGCGTGGAGATCCACGAGGGTCCCGTCGCCGCCCCGGGCAACGACAAGCCCCTGCCGGTGAACGCGGTGGTGTCCGCCGAGCCGGGCATCTACCTGCCCGGCCGCTTCGGAGTGCGCATCGAGGACGTGATGATCATCGGGGAGAAGGAGAGCAAATCCATCATGGAGGCGCCCAAGGAGCTGCTGATTCTGAAATAAGGCCCCGGGATGAAAATACATACGCCCGCCGCGGAACCACTTCGCGGCGGGCGTATTCTGTATCTTCCTGTCTTACTGCTCCGGCGGCATGGGCGGGGGAGCAGGCCGCGCCGCCCGGCGGGAGGGCAGGAGGGAGCGCTTGGCAGGCGCCGGCGGGGTGACAACAGGGGTGACGGCGGGGGCGGGGGCGGGGGCCTCCGGTGTCCGGCCGGGCACCGGCGCCAGGGTCAGATCCGCCTTGAACAGGTCCCCGTCCACGCTGACGGAGAAGGTACCGCCCATGAGATCCATGAGGCTCCTGGCGATGTTGAGCCCCAGGCCGCTGCCCTCGGTGTGCCGGGAGGCGTCCCCCCGGACAAACCGCTCCATGAGCTCGTCGGCGCTGACGTTCAGGGGGTCCCGGGAGATGTTCTTGATAGAGAGGAACACCCGCCCGTCCCGGACACCCAGGTCCACGTAGACCCGAGTGCCCGCCAAGGCGTACTTGCAGATGTTGCCCAGCAGGTTATCCAGCACCCGCCACAGCAGCCGCCCGTCTGCCATGGCCTCCAGGCTGCCCTCGTAGCTGTTGATGATGACCTCCAGCTTCCCGGCGGAGAGTTTTTCATCGTAGTCCCCGATGGCCTGGTGGACCAGCTCGTTGACCACAATGGGCTCCATATTCACCGTCATGTTGCCGGTGGACGCTTTGCTGGCCTCCACCAGGTCCTCTGTCAGCTTCTTCAGCCGCCGGGACTGCCTATCCAGCACCGCCAGATACTCGGCGGCCTCCCCCTGGAGGTCCTCCTTTTGCAGCAAATCCACGTAGTTGATGATGCTGGTGAGAGGGGTCTTGATGTCGTGGGAGACGTTGGTGATGAGCTCGGTCTTCAGCCGCTCGGACTTCATCCGCTGGGCCACCGCCTTGTTCATGCCTACACCGATGGCGTTTAAGTGCTCGGCGTGGGTGCGGATGTCGGGCAGCAGATTGCGGGTGTCCAGCTTGGCCTCCAGATCCCCGGCGGCCAGGGCCGCGCCCATGTCCCGGATCTTATTGAGCTGGAGGGACACCGCCGCCGCGCCCACGATGATGGCCAGGTCCAGGAGAAAGATCAGGAAGCCGAAGAACAGGGGGATCTCCACGTCATAGCGGAAAGCCAGCAGCAGGATCGCCAGGATGCCGTGGAGGGCGAACACCCCGCCGGTGAGCGCCACCGCCCGCCAGGTCATGGGCAGGGTGCGGAAGAAGTGCTTCGCGCCACCCCACAGGCGCTTCCACTTCCTCCAGAGCCAGCCCGCCAGCCGCCAGCACAGGGAGAGGCACCACCAGCACACGGAGTTTCGCCACCACTTGCCCAGCTTGAAGCGGGTGCAGAGGGTCAGCAGGGAGGAGAGAACCAGGACCCCGGCGCACAGAACCACGCCGGCCTCCACAGAGAGAGCCGCTGTAAACTGGTAGCGGCTCTGGTAGATGGCGTTGGCCAGCAGGTAGGATTTATCAAACAGAAGACTCAGACACAGGATCAGCAGGACAGAGACGGCTACGCACAGTACGTCCAGAGGGATACGGTCCAGGAGGTTGGCGGTGACGCTCTCCCGGCCTTTCCGGTGTCCGGCGGCGCAGCAGAGGAAGATCACCAGCGCCAGGGCGCACCCGCCCATGAGGGCGATGAGGGCCACCAGTTGGGAGGGGGTGAAAGCGTTGAGACGCCAAAAAATCTTGGCGGTGTTGTCAAAGACGCTGTTGGGGGTGACGTCCCCCCAGTAGAAGTAGCCCACAATGGTGTAGTACCCGGCCTCCGTGTCCCCGTCCTTTTTTGTCATCTCCCGGCGGACATAGTTGCTGTCGCTGTCGTCCCGGGGCGGGTTGGCCCAGGTCCAGACCACGTTTCCATCCGCCGGATCCCCCACGTAGACCCTGGCGGAGAAGCCGTCGTAGCTCCGCAGCTCATAGTCGCTGGCCCCGCCCAAAATATCGTATACCCGGTACATGGCCTGCTGCATGGGCTCCTTGAACAGCTGGTCCGCCTCATAGCTGTCCGCCGTGCCGTAGCCGTTGGCCAGCAGGGCCATGGCCAGACACCCCGCCGCGCACCCCAGCACCAGGGCCAGGGAGAGGACCACGGCGGCGCACTTGGCCCAGATGTTGGCCCGCAGATCCGTCTTCATGGCTTCCCCTCCATTTTGTACCCCAGGCCCCAGACCACCTTCAGATACCGGGGCTCGGAGGGGTTGATCTCCAGCTTCTCCCGCAGGTGCCGGATGTGGACCGCCACCGCCCCCTCGGATCCGTAGGCGGGCTCGTTCCAAACCTGCTCGTAGATCTGGGCGGAGGAGTAGACCCGCCCC
Organism: uncultured Oscillospiraceae bacterium; assembly: GCA_947630395.1. Taxonomy (GTDB): domain Bacteria; phylum Bacillota; class Clostridia; order Oscillospirales; family Oscillospiraceae; genus Pelethomonas. Next base: position 4,658 of record CANRHK010000119.1, on the reverse strand, counting down.
GGGTGGCGCATGAGCAGGAGCAGGATGTTGTACTCAATGGGGGTCAGGTTTACCGCCTCCCCGTCCACGGTGACAATCTTAGCCTCGTCGTCCAGGGCGATGTTGCCGATGACCAGTTTCCGGGGCTCCCGCTCCATGCCGCCCAGGGTGGTGTAGCGCCTGAGCTGGGAGCGGACCCGGGCCTGGACCTCCAGGGGGTTGAAGGGCTTGGTGATATAGTCGTCCGCGCCCACGTTGAGGCCCAGAATCTTGTCCGTGTCCTCGCTCTTGGCGGTGAGGAGGATGATGGGGATGTTGTACTCCTCCCGCAGCCTGGCGGTGGCGGAGATGCCGTCCATCTCCGGCATCATGATGTCCATGAGAATGAGGTGGATGGTATTCCGCCGGACAATCTCCAGGGCCTCCCGGCCGGTGTAGGCCTCAAAGAGGGTGTAGCCGTCGGCGGACAGATAGATTTTCAGCGCGGAGACAATGTCCCGCTCGTCGTCGCAGATGAGGATGTTCGGCATGGCGATTTCTCCCGTTGGTAAAATACTTGCTGAGACTATTTTACCATAGGAATGCTTAAGGGAAAAGAAAAAAGTTTTTAAGGTTCGTTTAAGATTCTGCCCCAACCGCGCCCTTTTGCGGGGCGCGGGGGAAAGAATTCCACGGAAAACAGAAAAAAGCACTTGCATTTGGGGGAAAAGCGTGGTATACTATCTTTCGGCTTTGCGGTGAAAGCCCAGGAAAGCCAATACAAGAGGAAAGAGGTGAACCAGAGCAATGAAGGAAGGTATCCATCCCAATTATCAGCAGACTACAATTAAATGCGCCTGCGGTAATGTAATTGAGACAGGTTCCACGAAGAAAGATATCCGCGTGGAAGTCTGCTCGAAGTGTCACCCCTTCTTCACCGGCAAGCAGAAGCTGGTCGATACCGGCGGCCGCGTGGCCAAGTTCAACAAGAAGTTCGGCCTCCAGTGAGACAGGAATGACAGAAAGTCCCGGGTCTGTGACCCGGGACTTTTTATGTTTTTTCTCTCCGGCGCGAGGGAGAGTCAGGTGTCCGTCCCCTGAGACAGGCTTTTCGCCACCTGCATCATGATGGCGCACTCCATCCGCTTGCGAAACAGCTTGCAGCCGTACTCATAGGTGCCGGTGATGCTGCCAGTGGCATGATAGGCGTTGGCGGCGCAGCCGCCGGAGCAGTAGAGCCGCGCCCAGCAGTCCGCGCAGTCCGACCGGGCGTAGACGTTGCAGCACTTGAACTCGTCCCGGAGGGCGGTGTTGGTGACGCCCTCCCAGACATTGCCCATCAAATACTTTTCATCCCCCACAAACTGGTGGCAGGGGTACAGGTCTCCCCAGGGTGTCACCGCCAGGTACTCCGTGCCGGACCCGCAGCCGGAGATCCGCTTGTAGATGCAGGGGCCGTGCTTGAGGTCAATCATGTAGTGGTAGAAAGTGAGGGGGCGGCCCTCTCTCTCCCGCCGCAGCATCTCTTTCGCAAGAATCTCATACTGCTCAAAGAGCTTGGGCAAATCCTCCTCCGTGAGGGCGCAGGGGTCGTCGGGGGTGCAGACCACCGGCTCCATGCTCAGCTGGGTGAAGCCCAGGTCCGCCAGGGCAAAGAGGTCCTCCGTAAAGCCGGTGTTGTAGTGGGTGTAGGTGCCCCGGACGTAGTAGTCCCGGTCCCCCCGGGCCTTGGCGAAGCGCTGGAATTTTGGCACGATTTTCTCCCAGCTGCCGTTCCCGGCGTAGTCCACCCGGAAGCGGTCGTGGACATCCCTCCGGCCATCGATGGACATAACCACGTTGTGCATCTCCCGGTTGGCGAAGTCAATCACCCCATCGTCCACCAGCACGCCGTTGGTGGTGAGGGTGAAGCGGAAGTGCTTGTGCTTCTCGGCCTCGATGCCGCGGGCGTAGGCCACCAGGTCCTTCACCACCTGCCAGTTCATCAGAGGCTCGCCGCCGAAGAAATCCACCTCCAGGTTGACCCGCCTGCCGGAGTGCTCCACCAAAAAATCCAGCGCCCGCTTGCCCACCTCGAAGGTCATCAGCGCCCGCTCACCGTGGTATTTGCCCTGGCTGGCGAAGCAGTAGGAGCAGTTGAGGTTGCAGGTGTGGGCCACGTGGAGGCACAGGGCCTTGACGTCGTTGGAGCGCTTCTTGAAGTCAAAGGCCATACCGGCGTACTCGTCCTGGGTAAAGAGCTTCCCGGCGTTCTTGAGGGCCCGGATATCGTCCAGGCAGTCCCGGAGGCTGGCCTCCGTCACGTCCTCGCGGTCCCCATATTTTTCCAGCATGGCGGAGACAATCTCCTCCGCGGTGTGGTCCTCGTACATGCCGATCATATCGTAGGCCACCTCGTCCACCGCATGGACAGCCCCGGAGTACACGTCCAGGACGATATTGTAGCCGTTGAGCTTGTATTGATGTATCATGTTCCTCTCCTAGCAAAAAATACCGCCTGCGCCGTGCGCAAGCGGTATGATCTCCGGACAAAGCGTTACTTGTTGTCCTTGTTCTCGCACAGCTGATTGGCCACGCCGCAGGAGGTCTTGCAGGCGCTCTGGCAGGAGGTTTGGCACTCGCCGCAGCCGCCCTTGACGGCGCTCTCCTTCAGGTTGCGGGTCTCGATGGTCTGGATACGCTTCATGTAGGTCGTCCCCCTTTCCCTAGTCTTACCTGTGTCATTATACAACAATTTTTTCCCTGGGTCAATATTCTGTCACACAAAAAATGCGCTCCGGCGCGCCGCCCCGAGTGGAGCGGAGGTTTCCGCCCAGCTCCCGGAGAACCCCCTCATCCACCACCTCGCCGGGGACCAGCAGAGGCGCGCCGGGGGGATAGCGCCACAGGTACTCGCCGCTGACCTGGCCCAGGGCCTCCTTGGCGGGGAAAAACGCCCCCGGCGCGGCCAGCGCCGCCCGGATGGACAGCCTTTTTTCCGGCAAGGAAAAATCCTGTACAGGGAACGAGGGAGAGGCGGTTTCACAGACATTGTCCAACTGAACCAGGGCCTCCGCCAGCCGGGAGAGGGTTTCCTCCGTGTCCCCTATGCCGGTCATGGCCAGGGCGTACCGTCCGGCGGCCATCTCCAGCTCGATGCCGAACCTTTCCCGGAGAATATCCATCAGCGCCTCCCCGGTGAGGCCTTCAGCGGAGAGCACCAGCTTGGACTGGTCAAAGGCAAAGGCGCTTCCGCCGTCCCACAGGCGGATGCGCCGCAGCTCCCGGACGTTCTCCCGGAAGTGAGCCAGGAGCTCCAGCCAACGGTCCGCCGCCGCGCCGCCCTCCCGCTCCAGAAAGTCCACGCACCCGGCGATGGAGGCGGAGAGGAGGTAGGAGGGGCTGCTGGACTGGAACATGGCGGCGTTCCGCCGCACGTCCGCCGGGTCCACCAGGTTGCCACAGATGTGCAGGACAGCCGTCTGGGTCAGGCTGGACAGGGTTTTATGTAAACTCTGCACCACCAAATCCGCGCCGCAGGCAACGGCGCTCTCCGGGAAGCCGCTAAAGCCCAGGTGGGCCCCGTGGGCCTCGTCCACGAGGAGGGGCACGCCCCGGGCGTGGCACGCCGCCGCGATGCTGCGGATATCGCTGATGACGCCCTCATAGGTAGGGCTGGTGACGGCTACCAGCCGGACGTCCGGGTGGGCCTCCAGCGCCGCCGGGACCGCCTCCGGCGTCACAGAGCCCCAGACGCCCAGCGCCCGGTCAATCTCCGGCGTGAGGTAGTACGTCTCCGCTCCCACCAGCTCGGCGGCGTGGTAGACGGACTTGTGGCAGCCCCGGAACAGCAGCAGGGATCCGCCCCGCTCCAGGGAGGAGCGCACGGCGGAGAGCACCCCGGCGGTGCTGCCGTTCACCAGGCAGACGCTCTCCCGAGCGCCCCAGAGCCTTGCGGCCCTGGCCTCCAGGTCCCGAAACAGGCCCCGGGGGTCGTTGAGGTTGTCAAAGCCGTCAATCTCCGTGATATCCAGAGCGCCCCCCAACTCCGCCAGCCAAGGAAAGGCGGCGGTGTTGCGCTTGTGCCCCGGCATGTGCATGGGCAGGGCGCCGGAGGCGGCGTAGCGCTTGAGTTGTTCCAACAGTGTGTCCATCTTACTTACAGCTCCGCAAGTCCGGCGTCCACCAGTTTCTGGAGGGACATGAGGATGCCGAACTTGGCGTGCTGCCAGGTGAGCCCGCCCTGGAAGTACACCGCGTAGGGCTCCCGGATGGGGCCGTCGGCGCTGAGCTCGATGCTGCTGCCCTGGACGAAAGCCCCGGCGGCCATGATGACCTGGCTGTCGTAGCCCGGCATGGCCCAGGGCACCGGGGTGGCGAAGCTGTCCACCGGTGCGGCGGACTGGATGCCCTCGCAGAAGGCGCACATGGCCTTCTCGCTGCCCAGCTCCACCGCCTGAACAATATCGCTCCTGGGTGTGTCCGCCGTGGGGAAGCACTTGAAGCCTAATCCCTCATATAATTTCGCCGCAAAGATAGCGCCCTTCAGCGCCCCGGCGGTGACAGTGGGGGCAAGGAAAAAGCCTTGATAGAAGCTGGGCAGCAGTCCCAAGTTGGCTCCCACCTCCTGGCCCAGCCCCGGCGCGGACAGCCGGTAGGCGCACCGGTCCACACACTCCTGTGTGCCGCAGATGTACCCGCCGATGGGGGCCAGCCCGCCG
>CANRHK010000118.1 GCA_947630395.1 uncultured Oscillospiraceae bacterium | reverse complement strand
TCGCCCCCAGCTCCAAGTCACGAAGGTGGCTCCAAACCTGGTCATCCGCCCTGCCAGCACCACGTCGTTGAACTCTCCCAGCAGCTTGAAGCCATCCTCCAGGCCGCTGGCCGCTGGCTTTCAGGGGTGGGGCCTGCTCCATGAGATTCATGTACTCCGCCACTGTCCCGGTTGCCTCGATGGCCTGCATCAGTGCGTCACTCAGCGAAGGGTCGTCCGGGATATGTCTGCTGTAGCGGATCTCCCCTTCGCCGTTGATCCGGAAGAGACTCTGGCCGTTCCATTCTACCGGCAGTGCGCTGTTCTCCTCCGCCTGCACTGTGAAGCCGAGGCGCTTCAGGGCAATGGCGCTCTCCGTGAGATAGGCTCTCTGTTGTTCTTCTGTTCTCCTCATAAAAGTTGACCTCCTTCGGGCTGGCGCCCTTTTTGATTTTTGATGATTTTTTGGTGGAAATGAAAAAGGGCGCCGGTTTCTTGGCTATACAAAACCAACAATCCGGCGCCCAAAACTTTGTGCAATTTATTTTTACAAAAATCGGCGCCCTTTTTGAAATCTGCCGTTTCAAAAAGGGCGCCAGTCGATTCAATCTCTGCCAAATGCAGAAAACAGATGGTTCGAATCCCGTAAGATGCCTCAAAAACGCGATTGTCATCAGTGGATTTACACTGTTTTTTTGGAGGGTCAAAATCCCCGGAAACGCTTGATGCCGTAGGCTTTCAGCCTACGGCATCAAAAGTGTGGTGCACACTTGGAGCAGGGTACGGGAATCGAACCCGCCTCCTCGGCTTGGGAAGCCGATGTACTACCGATGTACTAACCCTGCATTTTCAAAGCTCCCTTATTATAGCAGACTTCTCTCCCAAATGCAAGGCGAAATTTGCCGATTTGGTCATTTGATTTCCCGCCGCCGCATATCCTCTACCAGGAATCTGAAAAAGGAGAGGAAGTAGGGATATGAAACGGATGTTATCGGGCCTGCTGGCCCTGGTGGTGGTCCTGACCCTGGCGCCGGCGGCCCGGGCGGAGGGCCCAGGCCTGACGGTGGACTGCGGCGCGTGCCTCCTGATGGAGAAGACCACCGGAGAGGTGCTCTACGCGTCAAACGAGCACCAGCAGCTGGAGCCCGCCAGCGTCACCAAGGTGATGACCATTCTCCTGACCATGGAGGCCATCGACTCCGGGGCGCTCTCCTACGGCGACACAGTCACCGCCTCTGCCTACGCATGCTCCATGGGCGGCAGCCAGGTATATTTAAAGGAAAACGAGCAGATGACCGTGGAGGATATGCTGAAGGCGGTGTGCGTGGCCTCCGCCAACGACGCCAGCGTAGCACTGGCCGAGCACCTGGCGGGCAGCGCCGACGCCTTTGTGGAGAAGATGAACCAGCGGGCGGCGGAGCTGGGCATGAAGGACACCCATTTTATGAATCCCACCGGCCTCCCCGCCGGAGGCCACGTCACCTCCGCCTACGACATTGCCCTCATGAGCCGGGAGCTGATTCTACACCACCCGGACATTCGGAAATTTACCACCATTTGGACCGACAGCCTCCGGGACGGGGCCTTTGGCCTCAACAACACCAACAAGCTGATCCGCTTCTATGAGGGGGCCACGGGGCTTAAGACCGGCAGCACTGACGCCGCCCTCTACTGCCTCTCCGCCACGGCGGAACGGGACGGCATGGAGCTCATCGCCGTCATTCTGAAGGCACCCACCTCCGTCAAGCGCTTCGAGGGGGCCAAGGCGCTGCTGAACTACGGCTTCGCCTCCTACGCCCTGGTGACGGCCCAGCCGCCGGAGGACCTGGGCGTCATTCCGGTGGAACTGGGGGAGGCCGCCTTTGTGACGCCGGTGCTGTCCGGCGGAAATACGCTCCTCACCGAGAAGGCCAAGGCTTCCAATGTCTCTGTCCAGGTGGAGCTGGAGGAGTCCCTCTCCGCGCCGGTGGCGGCGGGGCAGGAGGTGGGGCGGATGACGGTCACCTCCGGGGAGGAGGTCCTGGCTACCATCCCCCTGACGGCGGACCGGGCGGTGGCCCGGCTCACCTACTGGCAGATTTTACAGCGGTGTCTCCAGGCGGCGTTTCTGGCAAAGGTCTAGCGGAAAAGGGGAACTGACCGCCGGTCAGTTCCCCTTCACTGTCTGGCCCCAGTACTGGCTGACCAGCACGACCATGCCGCTCTGAAAGCCGAAGATCACAATTTGAACGATAAAGATGGGCGCGTTGGCGGCGGTGACTGCCGCCATCTCCGCGTTGCCCAGCAGGCCCACCATGAAGGTGTCCACGAAGCCGAGGAAGGTAGTTATCAGATTTTGCAGGATCATGGGCAGGGACAGTGCGGTAGAAACCGGGCTCCCGGCGAAAGCGGGTGCGCAAAAACCCCCTTTTTATAACATGGGAAAGCGTTTCATTCGGTGGTTCAGCAGGGCTGCCGCCGCCGCGTCGATGTCCTCCCGGGTGGTCTCCGGGCCGAAGCTGAGGCGCACAGTGCCGGCGGCGGTGCGCTTATCCAGGCCCATGGCCACCAATACGTGGCTGGCTTTGCCTTTGTGGCAGGCGGACCCGGCGGAGATGCAGATGCCCTGCTCCCCCAGATCCGTCACAATGTTCTGGCTGGGGTAGCCGGGGAGGGAGACGGACAGAATGTGGGGCGCGTCCCCTGCGCCGATGACGGCCAAGTCCGGAATTTTGGTCAGTTGCTCCACCGCATAGGCTCGGATGGACGCCATATGGGCCCAGTGCTCCTCCAGATGTTCCCACCGCAGCTCCACCGCCTTGGCGAAGCCGGCGATCTGGGCGGTAGGCTCGGTGCCGGGCCGCAGGCCGCTCTCCTGCCCGCCGCCGTAGAGCAGGGGCCGCGCATTCTTCGCCCTGCCGCCGATGTACAGTGCGCCGATGCCCTTGGGCCCTCCGATCTTATGCGCGGAGAGGGACACGAAGTCCGCCCCCAGCGTCTTCACGGTAAAGGGCACCTTGAGAAAGCCCTGGACGGCGTCGGTGTGGAGGAGGGCGGGCCGGCCCCTCAATCCAGCGGCCACCGCCTCCACCGGCATACGGGCGCCGCTCTCGTTGTTGACCAGCATGATAGACACCACGGCGGTGTCCTCCCGGACGGCCTCCAGGATTTTCTCCGCCGCGACGCGGCCATCCCGTCCGGGCTTCACGTAGGTGACAGTGTATCCCTCCCGCTCCAGGGCCTTGCAGCACTCGATAATGGCGCTGTGCTCCACGGCGGTGGTGACAATATGTTTGCCCACCCGCCGGTTCTGCCACAGGGCGGCCCGGAGGGCCCAGTTATCGGACTCCGTACCGCAGGAGGTGAAGTACAGTTGCTCGGCCCTGGCGCCCAGGGCGGAAGCCACCACGTTTCGGGCGGCCTCCACCCGGTCCCGAGCCTCCCGGCCCAAGGGGTACTGGGCGGAGGGGTTGCCGAAGTCCTCCGTCAGGGTTTTTGCCATGGCCTCCGCCACGGCGGGCGGGACAGGGGTGGTAGCGGCATAGTCAAGATATATTATTTTTTCCATTGCTCTGTTAAAACTCCTTTTTGGGCATAAGTCCCTGACGGGACGGTGGATGTGGCACTAGGCCGCCTGCGGCGGCCCAAGCCATAGGGCGGGCCTTTGGCCGGCCTGACGGGGGGCTCTCGCCCCCACGCCCCGGGGTACTTTTCCCGCGCGGGAAAAGTACCCAAAAGCGCGCCCAGGGGTTTCACCCCTGGGTACCCCAATGGTTTGATTTGTTTTGCGCTCGTCCTGTGGTCTGCCCTGTCTAAACCGGACTCGCTCCCGTGTATGAGGCGAAGCGGCTACCCTAATATGTCCTTGCACAGATGGATGCGCTGGGGCGGGATGGATTGGGTGCGCTGGTTGTTTTTTTAACGATTCCTACTGCTCTCTGTCGCTCCGTTCCACTCCGCGAGGGATGGATGGGCGTGAGGGGTGCGTAATGAAGCATGTTTCTATTGCGGAGTGGAACGGAGCAGACAGCAGTCGGTCAACGTCAAAAACGTACAGCGCACCGAATGCGAAGGTCCGCCCTCCGGGCGGACTGGGCGCTGCATAGATATGTCCGTACAACAATGTGAAAATAGCCGCTTCGCCTCATACACGGACGGCAGCGCGGTTTAGGCCGGACAGACCACAGGACGAGCGCAAAACAAAACCTCAAATTAGGATTCTCAAGGGTGAAACCCTTGAGTGCCCTTTTGGTGACTTTTCCGGCAAGGGAAAAGTCACTGGGGGCTTGGGCAGCAGCCACAGGAAGAAAGAGGGTAGGGAGGGGGCGAAGCCCCCTGCAATAAGCACTCTTGCCATTTTCCGTAAATTATATTATAATACCCTAGAAACGAGTAAAAAGCAAGGGGGAGCCCCATTGAGGATCGCCATCTATACCCTGGGCTGCAAAGTCAACCAATATGAGACCCAGGCCATGGAACGGGAGCTGACCGCCCGGGGCCACACCCTCGTGCCCTTTGAGGCTGGGGCCGACGCCTACATCGTCAACACCTGCACCGTCACCGCCGTCAGCGACAAAAAATCCCGGCAGATGATCCGCCGGGCCCGAAAGCTGTCGCCGGAGGCGGTGGTGGCCGTCTGCGGCTGCTACGCCCAAACCAAACCGGACGACATCCGGGCCCTGGACGTGGATCTGATCTCCGGCACCGGAGATCGGAAAAAGTTTCTGGACCTGCTGGAGCAGGCCGTCCGGGAGAAAGAGCCAGTGATCAGCCTGGATCAGGCCCTCCGCCGGAGGACCTTCGAGGTGTTGCCCGCCGGGGGCCTGGCCGCCCGTACCCGGGCCATGCTGAAGGTGGAGGACGGCTGCGTCAACTTCTGCGCCTACTGCATCATCCCCTACGCCCGGGGACCGGTGCGATCCCTGCCCCTGGAGACCGCCGTGGAGGAGACAAAGCGCCTAGCGGCGGAGGGCTACCGGGAGATCGTCCTCACCGGCATCGAGATCTCCTCCTGGGGCCAGGATTTGCCGGGGAAGCCGCCCCTTATTGATTTGGTGGAGGCAGTCTGCGGGGCGGCGCCCGCCCTCCGCTTCCGCCTGGGTTCTCTCGAACCCAGAACCATCACCGAGGACTTCTGCCGCAGGGCGGCGGAGTTGCCCAACCTCTGCCCCCACTTCCACCTGTCCATGCAGTCCGGCTGCGACGCTACCCTGCGCCGGATGAACCGGAAATATGATACCAAGCGGTATAAATTAAGCGTCGATTTACTGAATAGATTCTTTGAGCGCCCTGCCGTCACCACGGACCTGATTGTGGGCTTCCCCGGGGAGACAGAGGAGGAATTCGCCACAACCCTGGATTTTGTCCAGCAGTGCGCCTTTGCTGAACTCCACATCTTCCCCTACTCCATCCGCACCGGCACCCCGGCGGCGGAGATGGAGCAGGTGCCTAAGCACGTCAAGGAGGAGCGGGCCGCCCGTGCCGCCGAAGTAGCGGAGAAGCTGAACCGGGCCTATCTCCAGGGCTGCGTGGACAAGGTGTACGACGTGCTCTACGAACAGCGTGTGGACGGCTTCTACCAGGGCCACGCTCCCAACTATATGCCCGTGGCCGCAGAGGGGGAGGACCTCCACAACCGTCTGATCCCCACCCGGATCGTGGGCGTCCGGGACGGCCTGCTCCTGGGGGAACTGCTGGAGAGCGGACAATAAAAAGGAAAAACCATACAAGGAGGAAATATCTATGAAGGTACTTATGATCAACGGCAGCCCCCACAGGGAGGGCTGCACCTACACGGCTCTGGCGGAGATCGCCGGAACGCTGGAGAAGGAGGGCATTGACTCGGAGATCGTCTGGCTGGGCCAGAAGCCCACCATCGGCTGCATGGGCTGCGGCGCCTGCTCCAAGCTGGGCAAGTGCGTTCACGACGACATCGTCAACGTCATCGCGGAGAAGGCCAAGGACTGCGACGGCTTCATTGTGGGATCCCCGGTCCACTACGCCGCCGCCTCGGGCCAGATCACCTGTGTGCTGGACCGGCTGTTCTACTCCGCCGGGGAGGTTCTGCGCTATAAGCCGGGAGCGGCTGTGACCTCCGCCCGCCGGGCCGGCACCACCGCCACCCTGGAGCAGCTGAACAAGTATTTCACCATTAACCAGATGCCCCTGGTCTCCTCCCGCTACTGGCTCATGGTCCATGGCAACAGCGCCGAGCAGGCCCGCCAGGACGAGGAGGGCATGGCCATCATGCGCCAGCTGGGCCACAACATGGCCTGGCTTCTCAAGTGCATTGAGGCGGGCCATGCCGCCGGCCTCGCCTCGCCGGTGCAGGAGCCCCCCGCCAGGACCAACTTCATCCGCTGACACAATGCGGCATACCTGAATTGGGGGACTTGTCTATGTGGCTGCTGTTCGCGCTTCTGTCTGCCATGTTTGCCGCCCTCACCTCCATCCTGGCCAAGGTGGGCATTGATGGGGTCGACTCTAATCTGGCCACCGCTCTCAGGACCGTGGTGGTGCTGATCATGGCGTGGGGGATGGTCTTTCTCACCGGCACCCAGCACGGAATGGGGGAGATCAGCCGGAAGAGCTGGATATTCCTGATCCTGTCGGGCCTGGCCACCGGCGCATCCTGGCTGTGCTATTACCGGGCGCTCCAAATCGGAGATGTCTCCAAGGTAGTCCCCGTTGACAAGCTGAGCGTGGTGATCACGTTGGTGCTGGCGTTCCTGTTTCTGCACGAGAAGTTCACGCCTAAATCCCTGGCGGGCTGCGTGCTCATCGGCGCGGGAACCCTGCTGATGGTGATGTAGAGCCGCCGCAAGCAGGCACCGCCGGTATCCGACACATATCCGGCAAAATGGGAAGAAAAGCCTGCGCCTGCAAAATGGTCACAGACGCAGGTCCTCCAACTCCTTTTCCATTCTCACGCACTCAAACGTCTCCCCGTGAATCAGCCGGGAATAGTCAGCGGCATAGCCCAGCTTCTCATAGAACCCCACAGCCACGTCCCGGCTCTCCACCACGGCCCGGCGGAAGCCCAACTCCCGCAGCCACCGTTCCGCCTCCCGGATCACCCGGCGGCCCAGCTCCCTGCCCCGGTACTCGGGCAGAACCACCACCCGGCCGATCATGGCGCTGGTATCGTCAATGGCATAGATCCGGCACGTGGCTACCGGGAAGCTGCCGTCCAGGAGCACGATGTATTTCGTCTCCGGCGTGTCGTGCCCGTCAAACTCCTGCCGGAGGGTGATGTGGTACTGCCGGGCCATGGCCTGGATGCGTACGTAGTATGCCCCCGCCTGCTGCCAGGTCTCAGTGGCGCGGATCGTCTGAATGTCCATAACTCCCGACTCCTCGTGATATCGTGATGGGGTCTTCCGCTCTCAGAATCTATCCCAGTATACCGCGGCTCCGCTGATTTGGCAAGTCATTGATAACGGCGGGCATCTGCGATATGACGATTGGGGCGCAGCACAGCTGATTGTTGACACTGCCGTAAATTTGAAATCTCCCGGAGATCCGCGGTCGGACCACGATCTCCGGGAGATTTTTCTATTCTTTTAACAGATCCCGGCGCTGCCGCCAGTCGGGCAGCACCCGCTCAATGCAGGCGTAGAAGTCCCTGCCGTGGTTCTTGTACCGGATGTGGGCCAGCTCGTGGACCACCACGTAGTCGATGGCCTCCTCCGGGTAGGCCATGAGCCGCCAGGAGAAGCAGATCCTGTTTTTACCGCTGCAGCTGCCGAACCGCTTTCTGGCCCCGGTAATGGAGATGCCAGTGGGATAGAGCCCCATGAGGTTGGCGTAGTGGGCCACCTTCCCGGGCAGCAGCTCCTGCGCCCGGCGGAGGTACGCCTGCCGCTC
>CANRHK010000117.1 GCA_947630395.1 uncultured Oscillospiraceae bacterium | reverse complement strand
CTGGAAAACTTCCGGCAGTGCCTGGCGCGGATCAACTCCCAAGAGAGATATGAGCGCTTCCTGCACTCCGGATTTCCTGTCATATGCCGGGACGAGGGCAGAAGCATCCAGCAAACCCTGGCCCTTGTGGAAAAGGCGTTTGGTTTAGACCGCTGATTTCTCATGTACCAACAGCAGAAGTGGGACATGGCGCGGCCATGTCCCACTCTCTTTCTATAGCAACATCAAAATCACGCCGTAGATCACGCTGGCGGTGACGCCGAAGACAATGACCGGCCCCGCCACGGTGAACATCTTGGCGGCCATGCCGGTGACAAAGCCCTCGCTCTTGAAGTCGATGGCCGGCGACACCACCGCGTTGGCAAAGCCGGTGATGGGCACCAGCGTCCCCGCTCCGCCGTACCGGCCCAGCTTGTTGTACAGATTCAGCCCCGTCAGCAGGGCGGAGAGGAACACCAGGGTGATGGAGGTGGCCGTCCCGGCGTCGGTCTTCTCCAGCCCCATAGCCATCCAGCCGTCCATAATGGCCTGGCCCAGCACACAGATGCCGCCGCCGATGACAAAGGCCAGGGCGCAGTCCTTCACGATAGGGGACGCCTGCTCCCGATCCTTCACATACTTCTGATACTCCTGCTTGGAAATTTCCATAGAAATCACACTCCTTCGCCCCTAGTGTGCGCTTTCCCGGATAAACTATGCGAAACAGGTTGCGAATCGCGCAAAATTTTGATATACTGAACCTATCAAAAACGAAGGAGGCGCGGCCATGGAGCGGGAGATGTGTTTTCTGACGGAACAGCAGCCGCCCTGGGACGGCGTGCTGTCGGACGTGCTGGGACAGCACGGGATTCCCTTTCTCACCCGGGACGCCCTGGGGGCGGGCATGACGTCGAAGATCGGGATCATGCTGGAGCGGGTCAGCTTCTTCGTCCCGTCGGACAAGCTGGAGGAGGCCAGGGAGCTGGTGGAGGACCTATTCTCCGGAGAGGCGCCCACAGAGGAATAGACAGACAGGGCGGGCCACCTGGCCCGCCCCGTTTCTTGTGATGCAAAAAAGGAACTACCTCGCCAGCACATGGGCCCTCTCCAAGGGCCGCTTCAGCGCCAGATACAGCAAGCCCGCGCACACCACGGCAATGACGCCGTTGGCCAAGGTCACCGGCAGCTTGACGGCCATGGTCTCCCCGATAGCCACTGCCCAGGTATAGCCGTGCTCGATCACGCCGGAGAGGATATTCTTCACCACATACAGCACGCAGTAGGTCAGCGCTCCGCAGAGTCCCGCGATCCACACCCGCACGCTGTCCGCGCCCAGCCGCACCTTGTGCATAATGAGTCCAGCCACAAAAGCCATCAGAAACTTGTTGATGAACGTCATCCAGAACTCTTTCGCCCAAATGGGGTCCAGCAGATCCACCATGGCGTTGCCGATACCGGCGGCCAGTCCGCCGGTGAGGGGCCCGAACAGCAGCGCCGACAGGATACACATGGCGTTGCCCACGGACAGGGCCGTCTTACCCAGAGGACTGGGGATGGGGATGCTGACAAACTTGGTCAGCACAAAGACGCTGGCGGCCAGGATGCCGATGAGCGTGATGTTGTGAACGGTAAAGTATTTGTTTTTCTCCATAGTGATTGCCTCCTCATTCCGGGGCTTTCTTGACATCCCCAGTGGATACTGCTATTATAGCGATATCTGATACCATTAAAATACCCAGAACAGAAATTTTTTATGGGTCCAGTTGGAGGCATCCCCATGGTAGATCTGACCTTTGGCCTGGACAGCGCCTCGCCGGTGCCGCTGTACCAGCAGCTCTATGAAAATCTCACCCGCCAGATCCGTTCCGGCCGTCTGAAGGCCGGGGACCGGCTCCCCGGCAAGCGCAGTCTGGCCGCCCAGCTGGCGGTGGCGGTGAATACGGTGGATACCGCCTACCAGATGCTGGTGGCGGAGGGCTATCTGGAGGCCCGGCCCAAGAGCGGCTTTTTCGTCCTGGAGGTCGTCGACACCCTGCCCCGGCGGGAGGCCTCCGCGCCCCGTATCCCGCGGCAAAAAAGCGCCCCCGCCCCGGCGGTGCGCTTCGATCTGTCCACCGGCGCGGTGGACACGGCCCTGTTTCCCTTCCGCACCTGGGGCCGCATCCAGAAGGAGCTGCTCTACGCCCGCCCCGAGCTGCTGTACCACGGCCACCGCCAGGGAGACCCGGAGCTGCGGGAGGCCCTGGCGGACTATCTCCAATCCTACCGGGGTGTGTTGTGCGACCCGGACCAGATCGTGGTGGGAGCCGGGGTGGAGTACCTGCTGGGGCTGGTGGCCCAACTCCTCCGGGGCGGCACGGCGGCCATCGAGAACCCCGGCTACGACCGATCCAGGACCATCCTGGAGAATAACGGCGTGGCCTGCTGCTACGTGGACATTGACGGCAGCGGCCTGAGCCCCGCGGGGGTGGAGGCCAGCGGGGCCAGCCTCTGCTACGTGACCCCCAGCCACCACTTTCCCACCGGCGTCACCATGCCGGCCGGCCGCCGGTCCCAGCTTCTCCGCTGGGCCGCCGCCCAGCCGGGGCGGTATATTCTGGAGGACGACTACGACGCGGAATTCCGCTTTGACATGCGCCCGGTGCCCAGTCTCCAGGGCATGGCGGGCCCCTCCGGCCCGGTGGTGTACCTCTGCACCTTCTCCAAGAGTCTGGCCCCCAGCATCCGCATTGCCTGCATGGTGCTGCCCCCGGATCTGCTGGAGCGGTATCAGGCCGCCTTCGGCAGCTACGCCAACACGGTGAGCCGCTTTGAGCAGCAGACCCTGTGCCGCTTTTTGCAGGAGGGCTATTTCACCCGCCACCTGGCCCGCATGCGCGGGGCCTACAAAACCCGTATGGAGCAGCTTGCCGCCGCCCTGGAGGACGCCTTTGGCCGGGAGCACATAGTCATCGGGGGCCGGCACACCGGCCTCCACCTGCTGGTGACCCTGCCGGACGGCCCGGGGGAGGAGGCTCTGGTGGCTCGGGCCCTGGCCAGCGGGGTCTTGGTCCGAGGCCTCAGCGGCTACTACATGAAGCGGCGGGAAACGTGCCCGCCCAACACGGTAGTGGTGGGGTATGCGTCCCTCCAGGACGGGGAGATTGCGCCGCTGGTGGCGGCGCTAACAACAGCTTGGAGGCCGTAGGCCTCCAGCCCTTGTGGGGCCTCCCCGGCCCCACGCCCCGGGTTACTTTTCCCCCCGCGGGAAAAGTAACCAAAAGCGCGCCCAGGGGTTTCACCCCTGGGTACCCCAATGTTTTGATTATTTTTGCGCTCGTCCTGTAGATTCCCGGCCTAAACCGCGCCGGATCCCGTGTATGAGGCGAAGCGGCTACCCTAATATGCTCCCACGGGGATATCTATGCAGCGCCCAGTTGGCTTCGCCAACCTTCGCCTCTCTGCCCCTCACGATTATGTTTCACGTGAAACCGTTTGTACAACGCAGGGCAGCGAAGGTCCGCCGCTGCGCGGCGGACTGGGCGCCGCATAGAAATGTCCGTACAACAGTCCTAAAATAGCCGCTTCGCCTCATACACGGGCGGCAGCGCGGTTTAAACAGGACAGACCACAGGACGAGCGCAAAAAATAATCAACATGTTAGGGATACGTAAG
Source organism: uncultured Oscillospiraceae bacterium (assembly GCA_947630395.1). Taxonomy (GTDB): domain Bacteria; phylum Bacillota; class Clostridia; order Oscillospirales; family Oscillospiraceae; genus Pelethomonas. The sequence goes on along the minus strand of CANRHK010000117.1, from coordinate 4,192 downwards.
GGCGCCAGCCCCTTGCGCGTGCTTTTGGGTACTTTTCCCACGAGGGAAAAGTACCCCAGGGCGTGGGGCTGGAAGCCCCACAAAGCACCCTCTTCCGGCAGGGGGAAAAGGGAAGAGGGGGGCACCGCCCCCCTCCGTAGATCTCTATGGAATCCCGAAAAACCGCTTTCCATTTTGAAATGTGATCTCCTCACACTCCTGTGAGGAGATCCCTTTGATCTCCGCCAGCCTTTGGCAGATAAACGCCACATACCCGGAGTCGTTCCGCATGCCCCGGTGGGGCACCGGCGCCATGTAGGGACTGTCGGTCTCAATCATCATCCGATCCAGCGGCACGGCCCGGGCGGCCTCCACCGCCTTCCGGGCGTTCTTGTAGGTCAGCACCCCCGTAAAAGACACCATCCACCCCAGCTTCACTAGCTCCCTCGCCATCTCTGCGCTGCCGGAGAAGCAGTGGAACACCCCCCGCACCCGGGGAAACTCTCTCACAATCGCCAGACTGTCGGCGTGTGCCTCCCTGTCGTGGACAATGACGGGGAGGTCCAACTCCTCCGCCAGGGCCATCTGGGCCCGGAACACCTCCCGCTGGAACTCCCTGGGTGGGTTCTCCTCCCAGTAGTAGTCCAACCCGATCTCCCCGATGGCCACCACCTTGGGCCGGGCGGCCAGCTCCCGGAAGACATCCAAATCCGCCGGGACATAGGGAGCGCTGTTCTCCGGGTGATAGCCCACGGCGGCGTAGAGGAAGGGATACCTCTCCGCCAATTCTGCCGCCATGCGGGAGCTGGGGATATCGCAGCCCGGGTTCACCACCAGTCCGACGCCCCGGTCCGGCAGGCCCGCCAGAACCTGGTCCCGGTCGGCGTCGAACCGATCGGCATCGTAGTGGGCATGGGTATCAAAGAGCATACTGTTCTCCTCCCGTGCCTCTCAGCCGTCCGAGCCCTGGCGCTGCTCCGCAGTGAGGGTGATTACAAAGGAGTCACCCTTCCGGCCCGCCTCCGAGCCGTCGTCGAAGACCTCCAGGAAGGTGAGGTAGTAGAGATCCATCTCCGGCACCTCATAGACCAACACACCCTCCCGGCTTCCCCCCGGATCCAAGACATACTCGTCGGGGAAGACCTCCTTGCTGTCCAAATCCCCGGCGGAGAGGGCGACGGCCACGCCGTCCTCCACATCCCACTCCAGCTGGAAGTCGGTCTGGAACATATCCACCTTGTAGTCCTGGGTGTTCTTCACCGTCAGAGGCACCACCACCAGCCGCATGCCTTCGTCCTTTTTGGCGGTGTAGCCGCCAAACTCCTGGCAGGCATAGGCCTCCCCCACGGTGAAGTCGAACCAGTAGGTGCTGACGGCCTGCCCGGGGCGGCCCTCATGGTAGCCGCCGCCCTCCGAGCCGCCGCCGTCCGTACCGGCATTGCCGCCGCCGTTGGCGTCACCGCCCCCGTCCTTGCCCCCGCAGGCCGCCAGACTCAGCAGCATCGCCAGGGCAAGCAGCATACAAAACAGTTTCTTCATCATCAGCACAGCTTCGCCCCGGCGGGGATCTTGTCGTCCACGATGAGCAGGTTCAGCGCCTCCTCACCCTTCTCCTTGTGGACGGCGGAGATGAGCATGCCGTTGCTCTCCAGGCCCATCATCTTCCTGGGCGGCAGGTTCACGATAGCCACCAGCGTCTTGCCAATAAGATCCTCCGGCTTGTACCACATGGCGATGCCGGAGAGGATCTGCCGGTCGGCGCCGCTGCCGTCGTCCAGGGTGAAGCGCAGCAGCTTGTCGGACTTCTTGACCGGCTGGCAGTTTTTGACTTTGACAGCCCGGAAGTCGCTCTTGCAGAAGGTGTCAAAGTCCACCTTCTCCTCTGCGAAGGGCTCGATCTCCAGGGGAGGCAGGGAGGCCTTGGCCTTGGCGGCGTAGAAGGCGTCGATCTCCTCCGCCTTTTTCGCGGCGTCGATGCGGGCGAAGAGGATCTCCGCCTCGCCCAGCACGTGGCCCTCCGGAATGGCGCCGAAGGAGGACAGGCTGTCCCAGCCGGCGTTCTCCAGATTCAGCTGCCTGAAGATCCGCTCACCGGTCTCCGGCAGGAAGGGGGTCAGCATCACGGCGGCAAAGCGGATAGCCTCCAGCAGGTTGTAGAGCACCGCCGACAGCCGGGGCGCCTGCTCCGGATCTTTGCCCAAAATCCAGGGCTGGGTTTCGTCCACATACTTATTGGCCCGGCGCAGGAGCGTAAAGATCTCGTCGATGGCGTCGGCCACGTGGAGGGTGTTCATCTTCTCCTCCACCCGGCCGGGAGTGGCCAGGGCCAGGTCGATCAGCTCCTGGTCCACCGGCGCGGAGACGGAATTGCTGCCCACCACGCCGCCGAAATATTTCCGGCTCATGGACACCGTGCGGTTGACCAGATTGCCCAGGATATTGGCGAGATCGGAGTTGATCCGCTCGATGACAAGGTCATGGGTCATGGTGCCGTCGGAGGAGAAGGGCATCTCGTGGAGGACGTAGTAGCGCACGGCGTCCACGCCGTACAGCTCCACCAGGTCGTCAGCGTAGAGGACGTTGCCCTTGGACTTGGACATCTTGCCGTCACTCATGAGCAGCCAGGGGTGGCCGAACACCTGCTTGGGCAAAGCCATCAGGAAGGCGGGCCAGTAAATGGTGTGGAAGCGGATGATGTCCTTGCCGATCAGGTGGACGTCGGCGGGCCAGTATTTCTTGTAGCCCTCGCCGCTTTCGCCCAGGGGCTCGTAGCCCGGGAAGGTGGCATAGTTGGACAGCGCGTCCATCCACACATAGATCACGTGCTTGGGGTCGGTACGGACGGGGATGCCCCAGGTAAAGGAGGTCCGGGACACGCACAGGTCCTGGAGGCCGGGCTTCAGGAAGTTGTTGATCATCTCATTCTTCCGGGCCTCGGGCTGGATGAACTCCGGATGCGCCTCAATGTGCTTCATGATGGCGTCGCCGTACTTGGACAGCCGGAAGAAGTAGGCCTCCTCCTCGGCCCATTTGACCTCCCGGCCGCAGTCGGGGCATTTGTGGTCCTTGAGCTGGCTCTCGGTCCAGAAGGACTCGCAGGGGGTGCAGTACCAGCCCTCATACTTGCTCTTGTAGATGTCCCCCTGGTCATAAAGCCGTTGGAACATGTCCTGAATCTTCCGCTCGTGATCGGGGTCGGTGGTACGGACAAAGCGGTCATAGCTGGTATTCATAATATCCCAGATGCGCTTAATCTCCCCGGAGGTAGCGTCCACGAACTGCTGGGGAGTGACGCCGGCGGCCTCAGCTTTCTCCTGGATCTTCTGGCCATGCTCGTCGGTGCCTGTCTGAAAGTAGACGTCATAGCCCAGTGCCCGCTTGAACCGGCAGATGGCATCGGCCAGCACGATCTCATAGGTGTTGCCGATGTGGGGCTTGCCAGAGGCATAGGCAATGGCGGTGGACAGATAGAACTTTTTATTCTCCATAGGAAATCCTCCTGTATCCCTGGCGGCGGCAGGGCCGCCGCATAGCTTATCAGGATACAGTTTACCATATTTTTTGGAAAAATCAACTGAAAATGAGGGAGAAAGACACGCGGCGGCTTTTATTTCTACATCTGTGGGTTTGTGGGACCGAGGAGGCACCGCAACCCCCAGGAGTGGGGGCGGGAAGCCCCTCACATATGGCCAAACTCCTTGGAAAGTTGTACGGAAACGTACAACTTTTTTGCCTTTTGTGGGAAAGTATAGAGGAATCTTTCTCACAGGAGGCACGCCATGGAGCGATTTGTCGAATATCTGCGTATCAACGAAAAATCCCCCGCTACGGTGGAGAAGTACCGGCGGGAGGTCAGAGAGTTTTTATCTTGGCTGGGGGACCGGCAGTTGACGGCGGAGGTCCTACGGGACTACAAGGAAACGCTGGTTGAAAAGCGGGCTTCCGCCGGGGTCAACGGGGCTGTGGCGGCGCTGAACGCATGGCTGGATTTCCTGGGCAAACCGGAATACCGCCTGAAAGCGGTGAAGGTCCAGCGGAAAATCTTCCGTGACGAGATCCGGGAGCTGAACCAGAACGAATACCGCCGCCTGCTGGCGGCGGCGGAACGGAGGGGCAACGAGAGACTCCTGCTCCTAATGCAGACCATCTGCGCCACCGGCATCCGTGTGTCTGAGCTGCGGTTCATTACCGCCGAAGCCGCCCGGCTGGGCCG